>CAZOSF010000025.1:1271-30731 GCA_964582415.1 uncultured Alteromonas sp. | reverse complement strand
AACCCACACCTTTCTGGCCAAAAGCCATAAAGCATAAAAGCATTGCAATTAATAAAGTAAATTTTTTCATGAGATATCTTATAAAGATTAGTTAATAGGGATTAAAAATATTCAAAAAAAAGGAACTTCAAAAGAAATCGGTCCATCTTTTTTTAGGATTTTCTTAACTATGTCGATGAACCAAAAAAAAAGCCCGACAAATGTCAGGCTTCATTTCTGATAATCTGTTGATTACAGCTATTCTTTGGTAAATGCTTCCATGACCGCGTCACTTACACCCATATTCGAAAAACCTCCGTCATTATAGAGGTTTTGCAAGGTCACCCTTTTGGTCAAATCACTGAAAAGCGTTATCGTGTAATTGGCACAATCCAGAGCCGTTGCATTACCCAATGGAGACATTTTCTCTGCATAGTTAATAAAGCCATCAAAACCTTTAACGCCTTGACCTGCAGTGGTTGGGGTCGGACTCTGGGAGATGGTGTTCACCCTTACCTTTTTATCCCTTCCGAAGAAATAGCCAAAACTTCGAGCAATCGACTCTAAATATGCCTTGTTATCGGCCATGTCGTTATAGTCTGGGAAAACCCGTTGGGCCGCCATATAGGTGAGGGCTACAATGCTTCCCCACGCATTCATGGCATCTTTTTTATACAATACCTGCATGGTTTTGTGAAAGGATAATGCAGATACATCCCAGCCCTTGTGAGTCCAGTCATAGTTTTCTTCGGTATAATGTTTTCCCTTTCGAACATTTACCGACATACCAATGGAATGTAGCACAAAGTCCAATTTTCCGCCAAGAATTTCCATGGATTTATCCACAAGATTCTCAAGATCCTCAAGATTGGTGGCGTCGGCTGCGATAATTTCACTACCGGTTTTTTCTGCTAAAGCATTTATTTGCCCCATTCTCATAGCAATGGGTGCATTGGTCAATACCATCTTCCCTCCTTCTTCATGGACTCTTTCAGCAGTTTTCCAGGCAATGGAATTTTCATCCAATGCTCCGAAGATGATTCCTCTTTTTCCTTTTAATAAGTTATAAGCCATTCGTTTTTCAGTTTAATTAGCTTTGGTAAATATAAGGTTAATTCAGTAATTGCTTGGCATGTATAATCGCGGAATCACTAACGGTGCTTCCGCCAATCATCTGCGCTATCTCCAAAATTCGTTCATCGGGATTCAATTCCTTTATCAAGGTGTGGGTTTTACCACCCTCATCCGTTTTAAATACTTTTTTATGATAATCTCCTTTGGCAGCCGTTTGTGGTAAATGGGTAATTCCGAAGACCTGACCTCGTTTGCTCATACCGCTTAAAATCAACGCCATTTTATGAGCAATTTCACCGGAAACCCCTGTGTCTATCTCATCGAAAATCATTGTGGGCAACGCTTTATACTCTGATATCACCGCCTTGATTGCCAACATCACCCGACTCATTTCCCCTCCTGAAGCCACCTTCTCCATCGGAGCCATGGCAATACCTTTATTGGCGGAAAACAATACCTTAAGCGCATCCATTCCCGTAAGACGGAAATCATTATCAGGAAGTAAATCGAAATGAAATTGCGCATTGGGCAACCCTAATTCTATGAGGATGTCCTTTAAGCGTTTCTCCAAATTCGGAGCTGCATTTTTCCGGTTATCGCGAATCTTTAAAGCCATCTCGAGGGTTCGGTTCTTCTGCAATTCAAAGGCCTTCTCTTGCTCTTCAATACGCGCATCCAACCTACTGAAATTAAACAAGGAATCCGATAAGGAATCACGAAGTGCCACCAGTTCAGCGACAGAATCCATGGCATGCTTTTTTTGTAATCGATATAGCGATTGTAATGTATCCTCGATTTCTTGTAATGTCCCAGGTTCTACTTCCAACTTCTCTGCTGCTGCCTCCATTTCCCCTTGGATATCCCGCATCTCTATAATTACACTGTTCACACGTTCCCAAAGGGCATCATATTCCTTGCCATAGGATTTGACCTTCCCCAAGGAGGATCGTACTTCCGACAAAAGGTCTAATATACCGGTTCCCTCCTGCTCCAGGAGTTGCACCCCATGGCCTAATGACTCTTGAATTGCATCCAAATTACTCAACCGTTCTTGATCGGCTTCCAGCTCCTCTTGATTGACCTGATCCAAACCAGCCTCCTGAAGTTCATTGTAAACGAATTCTTGGTAGTCTTGCTCACGAATCGCGTTTGCTTTTTCTTCCTTCAGTTGTTCCAGTTGGACTTTGATCTCCTTGAGTTTTGAAAATTCTTTCTGATATTCGGAGACGACATTCAAATTTCCGGCAAAGGCATCCAAAATAGATAGTTGATAGGATTCCGATACCAATCTACGAGTGTCGTATTGATTGTGAATATCTATCAAGTGATCGCTTAACGACTGCAGCTGGCTCAAGGTTACGGGTGAATCGTTTACAAAGGCTCTGGATTTTCCATTGGGCAATATTTCCCGACGAATAATTGTTTCCGGCTCAAAATCCATTTCATTCGCGTCGAAAAATGGCTCTAATCCATATGGAGCTATAGAGAATTCCGCTTCTACGATGCACTTTCTTTCTGGATCACGCGCGATTTTTAAATCGGCCCGATTCCCCAAAATTAGTCCTAAAGCATTTAGTAGTATCGATTTCCCCGCACCGGTTTCCCCTGTAATTACAGTAAGTCCTTTCCCAAAGGCAACTTTTATATCCTCGATAAGGGCATAATTCTTTATGGTAAGGGATGTAATCAAAGAGGTATGGTATTAGAAATTGAGACTACTTCAACTCACCCTAAAATACGGGAGAAAAATGGTTCGGCAAAAATTTAGAGCTTGATATTGCTCCAATTCGATCTTCGGGTTGGCGCTATTCGATTTAAGTTTTCTACCAATTGATTGATATCAACCGTCGGTCCACCACTGAATATCTTTTCTATTTCGTCCGATTTGGCATCAAAGAATGTCCTCAACAGGAAGGAATTTGGCCTGCGGTCATTTACCTTTTTCAGCAATGCAATGGCCTGAATTACTCCTTGTTTGGCATTTCTCATATTGCTTTCCATCAAATCCAATCCTTGTCGGTGATACACATACAAGGCTTCTCGAAATTCCTGATACACATTTGAGATGATGGCATCGTTATAACGGAATCTAGATTGGTTGCCATCGGTCGCTTTCCATCCTTTAAAATTACTGGACGCAGCGGTATTTACAATTTGTTTGGCAATCGCAAAATAAGGATCTCCCCCATTCTGTGAGAAAGAATCGGCATCCAGTCCTATGATAGTAAATACATGATATGCCAAAACAGAAACCAAATTGGAGTCGAAGGTGTTGATATTGAAAACCAATGGCTGGAACTCGGTGTACTCAAAAGTAAACTGGCGGTCGTTATAGTTATAAATCGGTGAATCGTAAGTGGAGGCGAAAATTGGACGTGAAGCCTGTACTTGTAGGGACCCCGTAAAGGAAGTCGATTCGAAACTTTGAATAATCAACGTAAAATTACAATCGATACGCTCCTGATTTTTGTACTCGGAGGACGTCCATTTGGTATTGTTCAAGAAATCGGTAAGTTGGTCTTTCAAGGTTCGAAATACCTGATAATTGGGTTGACCTGTTTGTTCTGCATCGATGGTAACTGTAGCATTCAGTTCCTGGGCACTGATCATTGTGACAGAACCAATAAACGCCACTAGTAAAAGGTAAAAATTACGCATGTATCTTTTCTCTTATGAATTGAATGATGTCGTGTGCGACTTCTTTTTTATCCTTAACTCCGAAGGGATGGATTTTATTGCTTGCCTCAATCAGGGTTACCTTATTTGTATCGGCCCCAAAGGCAACGCCTTCGTCGTTCAGCGAATTTAAGACAATTAAATCTAAATTCTTTTTTTTGAGTTTGGATTTTGCATTATCCAGCTCGTTTTCTGTTTCCAGTGCAAAACCCACCAAGAATTGAGATGTTTTTGTTTGACCAAGTGAAGCTAAAATGTCCTCCGTCTTTTCCAATTCCAATTGTAACCCTTCCGACATTTTTTTGATTTTTTGCTCCGCCTTGTGTTTCGGACGGTAATCGGCAACAGCTGCGCTCAAGATGGCAACGTCTACTTTCGGGTAAACCATGTGAGCTGCTTCATACATTTCTTTAGCCGAAGTAACCGACACTCTCCTAATGGAAGGATTTTTCACCGCTAATGCTGTGGGTCCGGATACCAATGTTACCTCAGCTCCTAAAGCGGCCGCTTCCTCGGCCAGGGCATACCCCATTTTACCACTCGAATGATTCCCAATAAATCGAACAGGATCTATGGCTTCGTATGTTGGACCCGCGGTAATTAAAAATTTCTTCCCTCTTAGAGGCAATTTTCTGGCTAAATCTGCTTCAATAAAGGCCACAATATCTTCCGGCTCCGCCATTCTACCCGGGCCTACCAAACCACTCGCCAACTCTCCTTCTGTTGCAGGAATAATGATATTCCCAAATTCCTTTAGGGTTTCCAGGGAATGTAAAGTAGAGGGATGTTGGTACATGTCCAAATCCATAGCGGGAGCAACATAAACCGGACATTTTGCCGACAGATAGGTAGCCACTAAAAAATTATCGCTGTTGCCCGTGGCCATTTTGGAGAGGGTATTGGCCGTAGCAGGGGCAATCAGAAATAAATCAGCCCATAGGCCTAACGCAACGTGGTTATTCCAATGGGCATTTTCATTTTCATCATCAACGAATGATGAAAGGACTTCATTTTTACTGAGGGTGGAAAGCGTTAGTGGTGTAACAAACTCCTTCGCCGTCGGTGTCATTACCACCCTAACTTCCGCTCCCTTTTTTATCAACATACGCACAAGGTATGCCGATTTATAAGCGGCTATTCCGGCAGTAATGCCCAGAAGTACCTTTTTACCGCTTAAAACAGACATCGGAAATTATTTTTCTAGTTCCTCGTCTTTCGTATTTCTGTAGTAAATCTTGTCTTCCAACCACTCCTGAATTGCCAAGGCATGTGGCTTTGGCAATCTTTCGTAAAATTTGGATACTTCGATTTGCTCCTTATTTTCGAAGATTTCCTCCAAGCTATCATTGTATGTAGCGAACTCGTCCAATTTTTCTAGCAATTCTTTTTTGATATCGCTGTTGATCTGAACGGCACGCTTAGCAATGATGGAAATCGCCTCATAGATGTTTTCTGTGCGGGCATCGATAAGGTTTTTGTCGATGGTCGTTGTATTGACCGGTGCATCCGAGTTTTTAATATCTATCATAATCAATTAATTTCTGAGCTTTGTTGTTTATTCAATCGTTCGTTGATGTCCTCGAGAATCTTATCAGCATCTTCCCTTCGGCTATCATCGGCAAAGTACTTTGTGTAACTTTCGTACGATTTCTTCGCTGTTTCCAGACGTTCCGCAACCAATCGGGGTACACTATTGATAGCCAAAAGATACGCTGCCTCGTAGCGGCCGTAAAAAGCATCGCGACGGTATTTGGAACCTGGGTGGTCGATGATAAAATTATCGTAGGCTTTTATCGCCGCTTTGTAATCTGAAATTCGTAGGAACTGATTCGCCACCTCGATATCCTTTTGCTCCAACTTTTCTCGGAGTTCTGTCACCATTCGGTTGGCGTCCATTCGATACCCTGAATTCGGATATTTGTCTACAAATTGCTGCAATTTCTCCAGCGCCGTATAAGTATCCTTCTGATCCAATGAGAACCTTGGAGACAACTCATAGTAACTTCGTGCCGATCGGAAGGATGCCACTTCGGCACTATCACTTTTAGGATACGAAATAACAAAGCGTTCAAATTGATACCCCGCTAAATAATAATCCTCCAATTGATAGAAAGTATTGGCATATCGAAACATCAACGGTTCCGCTTGGGGCTTCCCTCGATAGACCGGTACTATTTGCTCCATTACGGTAAGTGCCTTTCTGTACTTCCCAATTTTGTACAGGGAATCGGCCACCGAATACTTTTTGGTAACATCATCCGAGCGAAGCAATTTCTGGTATTCGCTACAGGACCAAAATGAAATGGCAACAACAAACAATAAAAGGCTCTTTTTCATGGTCTTAAAAAACATCCTGCAAAAGTAGTGAAATAAACGTGATTACAAAAACTATATCTTCCGCTAAAATAAACGGAATACAGTGGTTCAAATTGCAATTCTGAAAAGTTTAACGATTACAAAGAATCCATAAAGTCTTTGAGCCTTTTACGGAGGAGTTCACTCACATTCACCAACGGTAAACGAAGGGTATTTCCACAGATTCCTTTCAAATCAAAAACCTCTTTAATCCCGGCAGGATTTCCTTCCGCAAAAATGTAATCGATGGCTGGTGCCATTTTATAATGCAAGGCAAAGGCTTCGTCCACTTTTCGATCCAGCCCCAATCGAATCATATCGGAGAATTCTTTTGGGAAACCTTCGCCGATCACAGAGATTACACCAGAGCCCCCTGCCAATACGGTAGGCAGCGCTAACATATCATCTCCCGATATGACATGAAAATGCTTCGGTGTTTGATCGATGAGCTTCATCACCTGAACCATATCACCGGCAGCCTCCTTTATCGCTACAATATTATCGAAATCATTCGCCAATCGAACTACCGTTTCCACGGACATATTACTAGCGGTTCTTCCAGGAACATTGTAAAGAATAATAGGTTTGGATGTACTTTCTGCGATAGCAGCGAAGTGCCTGTAAATACCTTCTTGAGTGGGTTTATTATACATGGGTGAGACGGAGAGAATCGCCTCGAAAGGAGTCAGATCCCTCGACTGTATTTCATCGATTACGGCCTGAGTATTGTTCCCTCCAATTCCCAGTACCATAGGAAGGGTAAAGGCATTTACTTTGATCACCGTGTCGATTACCAATTGTTTTTCTTCTTTGCTCAACGTAACACTTTCTGCCGTCGTTCCCAGTACCACCAAATAATCGATGCCATTGTCGATTTGATAATTTACCACATTTTGCAAGCCCTCAACATCCACTTTCCCGTTAGGAAGAAAGGGTGTGACTAGGGCAACTCCAGTACCTACCAGTGTTTTCATTATTTTTTCTTAAGTATCGTTATGTATTTTTTCAATTCTGATTCCACCAATCGGGTATTACTCGGATCAATATTCAAAATAAGGTCATAGAGCCGTTGATCTCCTCCCTCAAAACCCACTTTGAAATGCGCCTTGCTACTGGCCACCAGATAATCCATAAAAAGATTCTTTCCCCGATACATTCCAATCAACACATCAAAAGGGGTATCCAAAAATTCAATAGCACTTTGATTTTGCAATTCACCTCTCCAAGTAAAATCTTTATTGTTCAGTTGGTTCTGGCGAATGCTGGGTAATTTCTTTTTTACCTCCAGAAAAGAAAAGACTTTGACATCTTTTGGACGCAAGTCCAGTACCTTATTAAAATCATACAACCGATCGAAATCGTTCATCAGGTTTTCATCCACTAAAAACCCCAAGGTCACCAACTTCGAATTGATTTCGGTAGTGTCCCTCGTTTTTAAGGTACGCTCGGTATGTTTCTTTATGGCTCTTTGTCGAAGTTTCTCCAGCATGGAATACTTTTGTTTACCCATAACAAAAGTACAGCTTTTAATGCCATTTTATAATCGAAATCAATTGATCATTTGAAGGAAATCATCTTCAGAAATAATAGGAACCCCTAAACTTTCGGCTTTTGTTCGTTTGCTGGGGCCCATCTTGTCGCCTGCCACTACATAATTGGTTTTGCTCGAGATACTGCTTGAAACCTTTCCTCCGTTATTTTCTATTAATTTTTTTAGTTCTTCGCGAGAAACTTGGTGGAAAACCCCAGAAACCACAAAAGTACCCCCCCCAAGTTTATCTGTTTGAAGCGCCAATTCTTCTGCTGAAATTTCCAGTTGTATCCCATAGTTCTTAAGACGCTCAATTAGGTCTAAATTAGCTTCCGATTCGAAAAAAGCAACGACACTTTCCGCAATTTTCTCACCAATCTCATCCACGGTAATCAATTCTTCCAAGCGGGCCGACTTTATAAGATCAATCGATTTATAGTGTTTGGCCAATTTCTTAGCAACCGTCTCCCCAACATATCGAATACCCAACGCAAAAAGTACACGCTCAAATGGAATGGCTTTGGAAGCCGCAATTCCGTTGATTAAGTTGTCTGCGCTTTTCTCAGCCATCCGTTCAAGGGGAATTACTTGGTCTACCGTCAATTCATATAGATCGGCGTAATTAGCTATGAGTCCATTATTTACCAAAAGGGCTACCGTTTCCCCTCCCAAACCTTCAATATCCATTGCCTTTCGAGAAATATAGTGCTGAATCCGCCCGATGATTTGTGGCGGACACCCATCGGAATTCGGACAGTAATGAAGCGCTTCTCCCTCCTTCCTTATCAATGGTGTATGGCATTCCGGACAATGTGTGATATATGCCGTTGGTTGCGAATCGGCAGGGCGTTTGGAAAAATCCACTCCTACTATTTTTGGAATGATTTCCCCTCCTTTCTCTACGAAAACCGTATCTCCCTCGCGTATGTCCAATTTAGCAATTTGATCGGCGTTGTAAAGCGAAGCTCGTTTCACAATGGTGCCAGCTAAATCGACGGGCTCCAAGTTGGCAACCGGTGTAATGGCTCCTGTTCTTCCTACCTGATAAGTGATTCTATGCAATACACTTACTGCTTGTTCGGCTTTGAATTTATAAGCAATTGCCCAGCGTGGTGATTTCGCAGTGTACCCAAGTTCTTCCTGTTGTTGAAGATTGTTCACCTTAACAACCACCCCATCGATTTCATAAGGCAAATCATGACGGTGGGTATCCCAGTAATTTAGAAATGCCAACACCTCTTCCATGTTTTTGGCCAAACGTGCTTCTTTGGGCACCTTAAATCCCCAATCCCGTGCCTTTTGAAGCCCTTCAAACTGGGTGGTAAAAGGTAAGTTTCTTCCCATTAGGCTGTATAACAAACATTCCAAGGGTCGCTTTGCTACCTCAGCGCTATCTTGAAGTTTCAGACTTCCGGAGGCTGTATTACGAGGATTTCTATAGGGTTCCTCTCCAATATCCAAGCGTTCTTCATTCATCTTTTCAAAACCCTCCAAGGGCAAGATGATTTCACCACGGATATCAAACGAATCAGGGAAATCTCCCTTCAATTTCAGGGGAACGGAGCGGATGGTCTTTACATTCGTGGTCACATCATCTCCTTGCACACCATCCCCACGGGTGACTGCTTGAACTAGCATTCCGTTTTCATAAGTAAGGCTAATAGAAGCCCCATCATATTTTAATTCGCAGGTATATTCTATTGGGCCATCCACCAATTTTCGAATTCGTGACTCCCAGTCGGTTAAATCTTCAATGGAATAGCTATTATCTAAACTGAACATCCGGAAACGATGGGTAACCGTTTCGAAATTTTTGGTCACTTCACCCCCCACCCGTAGTGTTGGTGAATTTGGGTCATAAAATTCTGGATGTTGCTGCTCCAGCTTCTGAAGTAATTTCAGTTTTTGATCGAATTCGTAATCTGAGATTATGGGGGCATCCAAAACATAATAGCGATAATTATGTTCGTGTAATTCTTCTCGAAGGGCTTGGATTTGCTGTGCTATATTCATTAGCGCAAATATAATAAGAAACCCCACGGAATCATCCATGGGGCCTGTATACCTGTTTTGATTTTTAGTCTTCGATAAAAACCTTTCTAACTATGGCAGCAAAAACGCCTCCTGCGATAGGAGCCACAATGAAGAGCCATAATTGCTGCAATGCCATACCACCAGCAAATATCGCAGGTCCCAAACTTCTTGCGGGATTTACGGAGGTACCCGTAATGGGAATGACTACCAGATGGATAAGTACCAAGGAAAGCCCAATGGCTAATCCCGCCATTTGAGGGGATGCCTTAGAAGACGTACTTCCATAAATGACCATTAAGAATAAAAAGGTAAACACAAATTCAGCAATAAAAGCTGCTTGTGTTGAATATTCCCCTAGGTAGCCTTCTCCCCATCCATTGCTTCCCAAGGCCCATTCTCCCATAACGAAATGGGAAGAACCCGTTGCCAAAACATACAGCACCCCTGCGGCTATAATAGCTCCAATGCACTGACTTAAAACATACCCAACGGTGTCCTTTACAGATAATTTTCCAGCAACCAGCATGGAAATTGAAATGGCTGGATTAATATGGCATCCGGATACCGGTCCTATTGTGTAAGCCATAGCAACAACTGCCAATCCAAAAGCCAAGGAAATTCCTAGTAACCCAATACCTGAAGGCCCTGTGGCTGCAACACCGGCGATGCTAGCTGCTCCGCAGCCAAACAAAACTAAAGCGAAGGTTCCTAGACCTTCTGCCAAATACTTTTTCATCGAATTCATAACAGAGTGATTAGTGGTTGATTACTAAAAGTAAACAAATATCTCTAGGAATACCGATGTTGTTTATAAATTAGGCGATTGGTTGATAAGTCGAAACTTACGTGCGGTCGGGTTTCAACCATTTCGGTAGGTTTGGCGCAGAAAAGTTTTCCATTTTCACTAAAAGGGCTTCAAGATCGGTGTCCACCAACAATAAATTGAAATTATCCATTTTAAGTAGCCCACGTAATACCATTGTCTCCAGTTGCTTTAGTAGGTCATTATAAAAATGATTGATATTTAATAAGCCGATAGGTTTTTCATGAAGGCCCAATTGAAGCCAAGTTAACAGTTCAAATAGTTCTTCAAAAGTTCCCATACCTCCTGGAAAGGCAATAAAACCATCGCTTTCTTGCTGCATGCGAAGTTTTCTTTCATGCATGGTTTCTACGGTGATTAGTTCGGTGAGGCCCAAATGAACCACTTCTTTTGTTTTGAGAAATTCGGGGATTATACCTACTACGGCACCATGATGATCAAGGGCCGATTGCGCCATATGCCCCATCAAACCAATTTTAGCACCACCATAAATCAAGGCAATCTCTCTATGCGCAAACGTTGCCCCAAGGGATTTGGCGGCTTCAATAATTTCCAAATCGTTGCCTTCACTACTACCAGCAAAAACACATATTTTCTCTAATTTACTCATTCCATGTAGCACGTATCATGCGATCTCTTCCCGTATAATCCTTTTTCAGTCGCACCCTTTTATATCCTTCATTTTCGATAAATCCCACCATATCCTCACCTTGAAACTCATTGATTTCAAAATAAATATGTCCTCCAGTTTTTAAAGAAGACTTACCCCATTCCACTATTTTTTTGTAGTATAGCAATGGATCCTCGTTCGGGACATATAGGGCAATTGCAGGTTCATAGTCCAATACATTTTTTTTCATTTCCTTTTTTTCGGAATAGCGCACATAAGGAGGGTTGGAAACGATTATATCAAATTCCTTTTCACGATCAGGTAGCTCCAGCATGTCCTCCCTTTCAAAAAGAATTTTACAATGGAGATCCCGAGCATTTTTTCGGGCCACTCGAAGCGCCCCTTCCGAAACATCCCAAGCCGATACATCGGCTTGCTCGAGATTTTTGGACAAGGCAAGAGCGATACATCCCGAACCAGTGCCCAAGTCGATTATACTAATTGGAGTGTCCTTATCTTTCTTTGCATCTTTGATGATCCAATCCACCAATTCCTCGGTTTCCGGTCGCGGGATCAAGGTGTTCCGATTTACTTTCAGTGTGAGCCCATAGAAATCGGCTTCTCCCAGTATATATTGTATGGGTTCCGACTTTTTTAAGCGGTTCAGACAGTCGTGTATCATGATACTTTCTCCCATGCTCACGGGTTCATCCAATCGCATGATGGTTTTAGCTTTACTGTAGCCAAATTCCTTTTCTATGGTGAGAAAGAAAAAGTTGTTTATTTCCTCCTGAGGGAAGAAATCCCTCAGCTGATTTTGAAACATTTGTTTCGCCTCTTGAAGTGTCATATTTATAACGTTAATATCATGTGCACGGGACAAGAATAATGTCCTGTATTCCCCAAGGGGCCATCAAGGTATTCGAAACCATACTTTTTATAGAGCTCTTGGGCCGCACGCATATAGGTCATGGTTTCAAGATAACATTGATCATACCCATATTCCCTCGCAAAATTCAGACACCTATTTATCATCAATTCGCCCCACCCATGTCCTCGTGCCTGTGGCAAAAAGTACATTTTTTGCAATTCACAAACATTTCCCTCATAATTTGCCAATGGGGCAATTCCTGCCCCTCCCATTATTGTTCCTTCATAGTCGATAATAAAATATATCGATCCTTCTTCATTGTAATTTTGGAACATAAAATCCAAAGAGGGGTCCGCATAGGCAGTACCTACCTTTGGCACATTAAGATCTTCCAAAACTTTTCGAATAAGTTTAGCAACCAAGGGGTTGTCTTTTTCTTGAATAGGACGGATTCTAGGAGCACTCATAAATAGATAATTTCCTCGTACTTTTGAATTGTGAAGATACGCCAAAAATACATGAATCGTTGCATCCAGCTCGCCAAAAATGGATTGGGAAGTACGTATCCTAACCCAATGGTTGGCTGTGTTTTGGTTCATAATGATAAAATTATCGGAGAAGGGTGGCATAAAAAGTCTGGGCTGCCTCATGCCGAGGTTGTAGCCATCGAATCCGTGACTGAAAAGTCATTATTGAAACAGGCCACACTATATGTAAGTCTAGAACCTTGTAGCCATTATGGCAAAACCCCACCCTGTAGCGACCTTATTGTAGCGAGTGGTATTCCAACGGTGGTCATTGGTTGCAAGGACCCCAATTCCTTGGTAGCTGGAAAAGGAATTGAAAAGCTAAAAAGCGCAGGTATTGAAGTGATTGTAGGAGTTTTAGAAGAAGAATGTGAAGCGCTGAACAAACGATTTTTCACTTTCCATCGCAACCAAAGACCGTATATCTTTTTGAAATGGGCAGAAACCAAGGATGGTTTTATCGCCCCCCAACAAAAAGAGCACATCGCCCCAGTATGGATCACCAATAGCAGGAGTCGTCAATGGGTGCACAAACTAAGAGCCCAGGAACAGTCAATTCTTATTGGGAAAACAACGCTTCTTACAGACATGCCATCGCTTACTACACGGGACTGGGGAGGGCCCAATCCACTGCGTTTGATACTCTGTCGAAAAGCGATAGCGTTTCATCAAATCCCATTAGGAGACAGCGTTCCCACGGTAGTTTTTTGCTCAAAACCTCATGCAGACCAAGGAGCCGTATCCTATCACATTCTTGATTTCAATAAATCAATACCCGAGCAAATCTGCCATTATCTCTACGAAATGGAAATACAGAGTCTCATAATAGAAGGAGGACAAACAACACTACAGTCGTTTATTGATGCCAATTTATGGGATGAAGCCTATGTATTTATAGGTAACATGGAATTTGATGAAGGTGTCCCATCTCCAAGGTTTCATGGAAATTTCATTCGACAGGATTTCTTTGAAGAAGATATTCTTAAGACCTTTCAAAACCCCGACCTTTGATCTATCTCCTCCTAAGTATACTATCCTCGACAACTATTTTTGTGGTCTTTAAACTGTTCGATCGATTTCGTATTGATAGTTTGCAAGCCATTGTGGTGAACTATGTGGTAGCCGCAACTTGCGGTTTTCTTTTATTTGAAGGGACTGTTTCACTGTCGGAAATCCCTAACTTTGAGTGGTGGAAGTATGCGCTCCTCTTGGGCTGTTTATTCATCGTCATCTTCTATCTGATGGCTTGGACCACACAAAAAAGCGGACTCTCGGTGGTTTCCGTCGCCACAAAGATGAGCGTGGTGGTACCCATCCTGTTCGGTTTACTTTACTACCATGAAAGTTTAGGCATATTTAAAGGTATCGGTATTCTTGTCGCACTCCTTTCTGTATTCCTTACTTCCGTTAAATCGGGATCCGTCGTCGCCGTTGACCGACGAAATATCGTATATCCCCTTCTCGTATTTTTAGGTAGTGGCGTTATCGACACCTCTCTTAAATACTTGGAAAACACGTACGTAAACCCGAACGAAGTTCCGCTTTTCTCAGGAAGTATTTTTTTCGGAGCCTTTGTTTTGGGAACCTTGCTGTTAACCATTCAATTCATAAAAACAAAAAAAACACCCTCTGTAAAGAGTCTTTTGGGTGGAATAGCCCTGGGTATCCCGAATTATTTTTCAGTTTTCTTTTTATTAAAAGCCCTTAAGAGTAGTATTTTGGAAAGCTCGGGAATATTCACTGTCAATAATGTTGCTATCGTTATGCTGTCCACTTTTATGGGAATTCTCCTCTTCAGAGAGCGCCTGCAACCAAGGAACTGGCTCGGCGTAGTACTTGCCATTTTGAGTATTTTTCTAATTGCTGTGGAACGAATCTAATGGAAAAAGATACCTACAAGACGATTGTTAAAGCCTCACAAGAGGTGATTTTTAAAGACCGGGGCAGCAAATTTCTTGGATATGCCTTTCCGATTACCCATGAAGAACAAGTAAAGGATATTATAGAGGTATTGAAAAAACAACATCATACGGCAAGGCATTGGTGTTATGGGTATCAATTGGGGAAGAACTATGACCGATTTAGGGCGAACGATGATGGAGAACCCTCGAATAGCGCCGGCATGCCCATATACGGACAACTGCAGTCCTTCGACGTAACCAACACACTTATTGTGGTTGTTCGCTATTTTGGAGGCACTAAATTAGGGGTAGGCGGGCTAATAAATGCCTACAAAACCGCAGCACAGATGGCTTTGGAAGCATGTGAAATAGAAGAAAGAACCATAGACAGCCATTTTTTGCTCACATTCGATTATCCGGAAATGAATACGGTGATGCGACTCATAAAGGAGCATCACATTGAACTGGTAGCACAAAAAATGGAACTGCATTGTACTTTTGAAATAAAAGTACGTTTGACGGAAGCGAAACGGATTTTTGAAATTTTTGACAACACCTATAAGGTGGAAATTAAAAAGTTAGAAAATTAATCGGTCAATTTTTCGATTAAATAATCTGGGGCACGACGTATTTTTTGGGACGCAGAATCGATAAAAACAAGGGTCGTAGATGCAGTGACCAAAAGCTCCTTTTCTTCATTAAAAATGGCATAGTCAAATTCAATTTTTGCTGTAGGAATATTCTTTAAAGTGGTTTCTACCGTGATTATGTCGTCATATCGTGCCGATCGTCTATAATTGATGTGCAATTCGGTCACTGGAAGGTGAATTCCATGTTCTTCCATCCAACGGTAAGAAAAGCCGATTTCCCGCAGCCATTCCGTCCTTCCTTGTTCTAGGTATAGCGGATAATTACCGTAATACACTACCCCCATCTGATCGGTTTCTCCGTAACGCACCCGAATTTTCGTACTGGTTTTTTTCAAACTTTTATGGGGTTAAAAAGGAACATTTTTTGTAGCTTTAGCAAAGTTGAAGTATGTGAAAAAAAAATCAGAAATTCAATAGCCTTTCCATTTTTTTTTTCATTTTTTTGTTCACATATTTGCAGTGTTAAGGAAATGTTAGGGAAGCTTCTTTTTCCCTCCCTTCTTGACCGCATTTTTTAACTAACTAAACTTCGAAATGTAACTATGAGTAAAACTGCCGAAACGGTTTGGAGCAATTGTTTGTCCTTTATCGAAGATAATATATCGACACAAGCTTACAAAACCTGGTTCGAGCCCATCAAGGCAGTGAAACTCAACGATAACGCCCTGAGCATTCAGGTTCCTAGCAAGTTTTTTTACGAGTGGTTGGAGGAACATTATGTGAAACTCCTGAAGGTAGCCTTGACACGAGAGTTAGGTTCAAAGGCCAAATTGGTGTATATCATCAAAATGGAAAACACCTACGGAAACCGCCAACCCTTTACAGAGAAAATCCCAAGTTCGAATAGAAGTCAGGTGAAAGATCAGGAGGTGGATGTCCCCATCAAGAATAAAAGTCCGGAGCTAAAAAACCCGTTCGTTATTCCAGGAATCCGTAATGTGAAAATTGAGTCACAGCTGAATCCAAATTACAATTTCGACAATTTTTTGGAAGGGGAATCCAATCGACTGGCGCGATCAGCGGGATTTGCCGTGGCAAACAAACCCGGTGGCACCTCCTTTAACCCACTATTGATTTTTGGAGGCGTTGGTTTGGGTAAAACCCACCTGGCTCATGCCATAGGGGTAGAGATCAAAGAAAAATATCCAGAAAAAACGGTACTGTACATATCTGCGGAAAAATTTACCCAGCAGTATATAGAGTCAGTTAAAAAGAATAACCGAAACGATTTCATTCATTTCTATCAATTGATTGATGTATTGATTGTGGATGACATTCAATTGCTTTCCGGAAAAGCCGGAACACAGGATGTATTCTTCCACATCTTTAACCACCTGCACCAAAACGGGAAACAGGTCATCCTAACCAGTGACAAGGCTCCTGTAGACATGATTGATATCGAACAGCGATTATTGTCTCGTTTCAAATGGGGGCTCTCTGCAGAGTTGAATCATCCCGATTACGATACCAGGGTGGCCATCATCAAGAACAAACTCTATCGCGATGGTGTGGAAATGCCAGAGGAAATCATCGAATTCTTGGCGAACAACATCAAAACGAATATCCGTGAATTGGAAGGGGCTATTATTTCCCTAATTGCCCACTCCTCTTTCAATAAACGTGAAATTACAATCGATCTCGCAAAGAAGATCGTTGACAATTACGTTAAACATACCAAACGTGAAGTTTCCATCGACTACATTCAAAAGGTGGTTAGTGAATATTTCCAAATGGACGTAGAGACCCTACAATCCAAAACGCGCAAGCGTCATATTGTTCAGGCGCGTCAGCTTGCTATGTTTTTTGCGAAGAAGTTTACCAAAGCTTCTTTAGCTTCGATCGGATCCCAAATAGGGCAACGCGATCATGCAACCGTATTGCATGCCTGTAAGACAGTAGACAACCTTTCTTCCACCGATAAACAATTCCGAAAATATGTGGAAGACCTCAATAAAAAATTAACGTTATAATAGGATCCCGCAGCAGCGGGATTTTTTATTTTTAAAACCATGAAAACAAAAGTATTGATGGTATGTTTGGGGAATATCTGTAGATCCCCATTAGCGGAAGGAATATTGCGGTCGAAAGTTAACCTTAGCGAAGTTCACGTTGATTCGGCTGGAACGGGAGGTTGGCATGTAGGCGAACAACCCGATGAACGCAGTATTAAAGTAGCAAGAAAATATGGTTTGGATATCACCTACCAAAGGGGGAGGAAATTTTCGACCTACGACTTTGAACAATTCGATCATATCTTCGTCATGGATAATTCCAACTATCGCGATGTGCTTCAGCTGGCCAATTCGGAAGAGGAGCGCCAAAAAGTGCAGTTGATTCTGGACGAACTGTTTCCTGGAGAAAACGTGGATGTCCCAGATCCCTATTATGGTGGAGAACATGGCTTCGAAAATGTTTACAAGATGCTGGATGAAGCCTGTGAACGAATTGCACAACGACTTTCCAACAACAACTAAATCAATTTTTGTACTTTTAGGAAAAACAAGCCATGAAACGAATTACCACACTACTTTCCCTGCTAACATTTGGTATTATTTTTTCACAACAAATCGATCTGGTGCCTTTTGCAACCGGTTTCAGTTCGCCTTTGAATATTCAAAATGCCGGGGACGAACGCCTGTTTATTGTAGAGCAATCGGGCACCATTAAAATCGTTTATCCCGACGGAAGTGTCAATCCAACGCCTTTCTTAGATATTTCAGGCCAGATTTCAAGCGGTGGGGAACGTGGATTGTTGGGCCTTGCCTTTCATCCAGATTATGAGAATAATGGTTTTTTCTTCGTTTACTTTACTCAACCCGATGGCGATACGCAGGTTTCACGTTTTTCGGTAGATGGTGGGAATCCTGATATCGCAGACCCAAGTAGCGAGCTCTTTTTATTAGACATTTTCCAGCCTTTTTCCAATCATAACGGAGGGTGCATCGCCTTTGGCCCAGATGGCTATCTTTATATCGCAACAGGGGATGGTGGTAGTGGTGGAGACCCCAATAATTATGCACAGAATACAACGGTTTTATTGGGCAAAATGCTACGCATAGACGTGGACAATCCCAGTGGAGGTTTGAACTACGGAATTCCCGCAGACAATCCTTTTGCGGGAAGTTCAACGGAGGCACAGGAGATTTGGGCCTACGGACTTCGAAACCCATGGAAATTCAGTTTTGATAGTGGGACAGGGGATTTATGGATTGCCGATGTAGGTCAAAACGCTATCGAGGAAATCAACCACGTTCAAAGTACCGAGGCTGGTTTAAATTATGGCTGGCGCTGTTATGAAGGCTCTCAAATTTATAATAATTCGGGATGTCCAGATCCTAGTGAGTTAACCTTCCCAATTGCTGAGTATACCCACGCTATTGGAAATTCTATTACTGGAGGATATGTTTATAGAGGTGCTTCTACCCTCTTTGAAGGGAAATATTTCTTTGCCGATTTCGTTTCTGGAATCATCGGATATTTGGATGAAAACAACGATATCACCTACTTAAGTGATCTACCCTCTCAGAATTGGGCATCATTCGGCGAAGATATCACTGGAGAATTGTATTTGGCAGGCTTCAACGGTATTATTTATAAATTCGAACCCGAAATTCTTTCGGTGGACGATTTGGACGGATCACAACTTCGCATTTTCCCGAATCCCTCCAATGACGTTGTTACCATTTCCAGTTCCAATCAGAACCTGATTTCAATACGCCTTTTGGATGTGTTGGGAAAAGAAGTAGGTCGGTGGGAATTCGATGAAGTCGCAAGCTTTTCCTTTTCTGTCCAATCCCTTTCGAAAGGGTTGTATATTATGGATATTACCACTGAGAATGGAAAACACCTTACTGAAAAACTGATGGTTAAATAGGGTTTGTGAGACCAGAACTTGGCAAATTATATCTAATTCCTTGTCCGTTAGGAGAAACTCCTCCCTTGGAGGTCTTGCCTCTTTCCGTAAAGAAAGCAGTGGAAGAAATAGATTATTATATCGTGGAACACGAAAAAAGTGCAAGAAAATTCATTAAAAGTCTTGTTCCAAAAAAATCACAGCCTGACCTCAAGTTTGATACCATCAATAAGTTTACGAACGAATCGGAGATACCTGCCATGCTACAACCTTGCTTCGAAGGCAAAAACATGGGGGTTATAAGCGATGCTGGCTGTCCTGGAGTTGCCGATCCAGGAGCTGCGGTGGTGGAAGAAGCGCATAAAAATGGCATCAAGGTGGTCCCATTGGTAGGTCCATCCTCCCTACTTCTAGCCCTAATGGCCAGCGGTATGAACGGACAAAGTTTTGCCTTTAACGGTTATTTACCCATCGATAAACAAGAGAGGAAAAAAGAATTGAAGCGTCTGGAGAAACTTTCTGGTGACACAGGACAGTCCCAACTTTTTATAGAGACACCTTACCGGAACAACCAGATGCTGGACAGTATGCTGGCCACATTACATCCGGCAACCAAAATCTGTGTTGCCTGCGATCTAACACTTCCAACCGAATTTATTCGAACGCAAACAGTGGATAGCTGGAAAAAAACAAAGGTGGACCTAAATAAGCGACCCACCTTGTTTATACTTCAAAACTAAAGCTAAAATTACAATAGACTTCTTTCCTGCATAGGTTCGATACTGGAAGTATCATACCCCGAAAATTTCTTTAAATATTGACGGATAGTTGTTCCATAAGCATCTGCAAAGTTGTTTGTTCCTCCACTTCGCAAAAATTTCCGTACGTTTCCAGCACCAGCTAAGTGTGCTGCCGCCAATATACCAGATTCAGTTACTCGTACACCTCTAATTTTCTTTCCAGAATATCTTTGAATTTCATTTCTAAGCAACCACTTGTTTCGAGCGGTTAATGCCAAAAAAGCATCTTCTTGTAAACGAGTATCTTTTAAGAAAGTATCGGTGTTGTCTATCCCAAAAGCCTTTAAGGTTTTTCGGTTGAACTGGTATTTCCCAAGATAGCCCAAGGTATTCACTACCGAATAATTCCCTCGAGACTCTTTAAAAGCCAAAGCTTCTTTAAAAGCAATATACGACTTGCTCAAAAAAACTTGGTAACGATCATTCACTTCTTCATTCAAAACTACGTCATGTTCCATTGGAACGTCGTAGCAGAACTCAGTGTCCTCCATTTTATACTTGGTCAAATCGACCTTGTTTTTGAAAGACAGGCCTGTGGAAGCTACCGCGACAACAAGGCCAAAAATTGCCATTTGCAATAAGTTACGTTTCATCGTTTTCATTTGGTTAGGCATTTTAAATACCTAGCAAATTTCGGCCTGCAAAGGTACGTATTATTTCACAAATTTGATTATCAGGCTGTTAATGTTTGTTAAATAGCAACCGAAATCGGTTTCGTTCAATACTTGTGATTTGAGAGGACTAATATATGTAAGTATTTTCTTACATTATTTCGTAATCACCTGCTATTCGATAAAAGTGTTTGAAAAATAGATGAATGACCTTACTTTAACATTTTGAAGGGTTGCAACCTACAGAATTTTAGGAAAATTCTCCGGAAAAAATATCTGTTTGTCGGAATCTATCCGCTCGGCCAGAAGTACCAGGCTATACCCTTCCAAATTCTCCATAAGATGGCACGAGAAATAGGGATGTTCTTGAAAATAACGCACAACCTCATCGCATGCATTGTCGCGAACCGTATTAATACCTAGATTGAAGAGCAGGTAACCCCTTTCCGCAATTAGTAGACGAAGCGAATCGCAGAATTCTTTAGAATAAAACTGTTTAGGAACTGTATTGTCTATGAAGAGATCTACAATAACCAATTCAAATTGCTCTTTTGTTCGTAGAACAAACTCAAAGGCATCATCATGGACCACCTTTAATTGTTGTGAATTACCAATTTGAAATTCCTTTTCGGCAATATCTATGACTACCTCATCAATTTCTACCCCAATGACAGAACCCCTAAAATGCATTTTATTGAGTAACGAAGACACGATACTTCCTCCTCCCAATCCCAATAACAGTATGGACTGTACCCTATTGAAAGCTACTTTCGACAAGCCCATTTCCAAAATTCGTTGAAGCGTACCGTAGGAATAATTGGCGTTTTGGGTATCCAGTACTTTCCTCCCATTGATCCAGGTAACTTCTAGAACACCATTTACTTTGGAGTGAACTTTTTTGGTTATCGGCCAGATATAACTTATCCAACGTTTCATCAGACCAAAGCTATCTTTAACTCTAAAAAATACTGCATTACCTATTGATTCCTTGCTGATTGATCCAGCGAACGTATGCCGCCTTATTACGGTTGTGTTCCGTTAGATTACGGGCAAACTTATGATACCCTAAGTTTTCTACATCGGCCACAAAGAAGTAATACCCATGGTTTTCCGCATTTAGCACGGCCTCAATTGCAGATATATCGGGCATTGTGATGGGTCCCGGGGGAATGCCGGGATACTTATACGTGTTATACGGACTATCAATTTCCAAATCTCTGTAAAGCACCCGCTTGATAACCTGATTAAAATTGTTTTCATTCCGCTTTTTGGCATAAATTACGGTGGGATCGGCTTGAAGTAGCATCCCCTTTTTTAAACGATTGAGATAGACGCCCGCCACTCTAGCACGTTCGTCGGTTTTGGCGGTTTCCTTTTGGACAATGGCCGCCAAGGATATTACCTGTGAAGGGGTGAGATTTTTCTTTTTAGCTTTTTCCAACCGCACATCTGTCCAGAAACGTTCATATTCCTGTAGCATGCGATCTCTAAATCGTTCGGCGCTTGTATTCCAGTAAATTTCATAGGTGTTGGGTAAATACATCCCCAATGCGGTGTCTTCCGAAAATCCATTGTTCTCCAAAAACGTTTTATCCTGAAAGGCATTCAATAATTGAAGACTGTCGGGCTCCATTTGCTTGGACAAGGCTCCAGCCAAGTTTTCAAGGCGTTCCTGGTTGTTGAACTTCACCTGCACCGGAACGTTTCGGCTTCGTATGGTATTGACAATATCGTTGTTGTTCATTCCTTTTTTCAGGACATAATGCCCTCCTTTGATATTCTCAACATACCCCTTTCTATGAGCTACCGCATCGAAGGAAGCCACATCTTTCAACAACGGTTCCATTTCTTTAAGTACATCATGAAAATTGGCATCCGTAGGAATAAACACATGGGCCTCTTCATTTTCAAAAGAAGTATTAGGAACGAATACCCTGGTGTATACAAAGTACGCAAAAAGCGCCATCCCAACGAGCCCCAACAAAATGGTTGCCAGTAGTACTTTTTTAATGTTACTCATGAATTAATTGATAGAAATATTCATCTATAAAACCCTCACCCACTTTCAACCATTGCTTTCTCACCCCTGTCTTTATAAAACCAAGTGCTTCGAACAATCGAATACTGCTCTTGTTATCTTCAGAAATGGCAGCGTACAATTGGTGCATATCAAGATGTTTAAAGGCGTAGTTTTTCAATAACTCAATGGCCTCTTTGGCATAGCCGTGCCCGCGATCGGCATCCGTTGCAATTACGATTCCTATTCCGGCCCTATGGTGTAAAGGATCAAAATCATATAAATCGATCAATCCAATGGGGTTATCTCCCGGCAACTTACACATAACCAAACGCAATTGTTTGGCCTCGAAGATATCTTGATGGGCATTTTCGAGATATTTCTTCAGTAGATACTTTGAATACGGTTGTATCGTATTGCTAACCTCCCAAAGTGCCTCATTGTTTTCCACCTCATAAAGAAAATCGAGGTCTTGCGGTTCTAAAGCACGTAATGCTATTTTGTCACCTCTTAATTTCAAATCCATTCTCCTTTAAAAACCAACTCAGCAGGCCCCTTTAGGTAAACCTGGGTGTATCGATCGCCCTCTTTGGTAAAAGATACCTCCAATTCACCACCGGGTGTAAGCAATTTGACAGCATTAGACCGAGTCGTTCCCGACGCATTCATCGCAATGGCCACCGCAGTAACACCGGTTCCACAGGATAAGGTTTCATCTTCCACACCGCGTTCATATGTTCTCACCTCAAACGTCTTGTCATCAATCTGGCTGACAAAATTGACATTACTTCCTTCCTTCCCATAAGAATTTCTTATGGTTCGGCCCTCATTAAAAACATCACAAATCGCAACATTCTCTACCATTTGCACATGATGCGGTGACCCAGTATCCAGAAAAACAGCACCTTCAAAAAATTTCACCTGATCTACCGCACCCATACCCAAGGTCACAATATTGCCTTGGATGGTTGCATGGTGTACACCATCAACTGCCTCAAAGGCAGCCTTATCGGTGATAATGCCTAGATGATTTGCAAAGTGTACCAAACATCTCCCACCATTACCACACATGGTGCTTAAATTACCATCGCTATTGTAGTAAACCATAGTAAAATCATGGTTCTCATTATCCTCCAATAAAATAAGCCCATCTGCCCCAATGCCAAATTTTCGGTCGCAAAGTGTTGCAACCATTTTGGTATCGTTTTTGGGGAATTGCCGACGGCGATTATCGATTAGGATAAAGTCGTTCCCAGTGCCTTGGTATTTGAAAAACTCGAATGCCATGTCGGGCAAAGGTATGAAATAGGAAACCTAAAAGGAACCTAAAAAGGATGTTAAATAGGCGTTAATTAAGAAATGTATTAACAATAGTTTTGTCGTACTCAAGTTAATTTTAAACAAAAAAGAATCTGTCATGAAACAAACAGCAAGAATCCTCTTAGTAGCGTTGGTGGCAGGTGCCACTACCCTTGGCGGTTACAAATGGTTGTTCGAAAAGAACCAAGAAATCGCTCTAGTGTCTGAGACATCAACCCCAAACTATGTTCCAACAACGTATTCGGCCACTTCGGCTGCCGCTGAAGGCATCGATTTTACAGAAGCCGCTGAAAAAACCGTGCATGCGGTGGTCCACGTTAAAAATACCACTATCAGTAGGCAGCCCGTCAATATGATGGACCTATTTTTCGGTGGCGGTTCTCCCCGCGCTATGGTTGGAACCGGAAGTGGGGTGATCATCAGCCCAGATGGTTATATCATTACCAACAATCACGTAATCGATAATGCTTCCCAACTGGAAGTTACCCTGAATAACAACAAAACCTTCGAAGCCAAATTAATCGGAACCGACCCTAAAACAGATATCGCTTTGATCAAAATCGATGCCGATGAAGACCTACCCTTTGTTCCATTTGGAGATTCCAACAACGTAAAAATCGGGGAATGGGTATTAGCCGTTGGAAATCCATTCAACCTTACCTCAACGGTTACTGCAGGTATTGTTAGTGCAAAAGCTCGAGACTTAAACGAATTCGATACCAATCCCCAGTCATTTATTCAAACCGATGCTGCCGTAAACCGAGGCAATAGCGGAGGAGCTTTGGTGAATACCCAAGGGCAGCTCATCGGTATCAACACCGCCATTACCAGTCAGACGGGAGCGTATATAGGATATTCCTTTGCCGTTCCTTCCAACACTGCGCGTAAGGTAGTTGAGGATATCATGGAGTATGGAAACGTGCAACGAGGTATTTTGGGGATTTCCGGAGGCAGTTTAAATTCTGAAAATGCCAAGCAACTGGGAATTGACGAAACCGAAGGTGTTTATGTTGCTGGGGTTGAAAAAGGAAGTGGAGCGGACAAAAGTGGTTTGAAGGAAGGAGATATCATCAAGGAAATCGATGGTTACAAGATTGGAAAATTTTCAGACCTATCAGGATATCTCGGTTCCAAACGACCCAATGACGTGGTGGATGTGAAGGTACTTCGAGGGGGTAGTACCAAAGTGATTCCCGTAACCTTAGTAAAACTGGAGGTTTTTGAAATAGACAATTTGGGACTTGAAGTAAAAAATACCTCCGATGCCGAGTTGCGTTCACGAGGAATTTCCAATGGAGTTATCGTGAGTCGAACGCTGAACCGTGAAATGGAACGGTACAACCTCGAAGGTATTATTATCACACACATAAATGATGAAAAAATAAAGGACATCGATGATGTCAAACGCATTATAACCCGAACCGATTACAATGATCCAGTGAAGCTTACTTTTGTAAATCGAAACGGAGAAACCAATTCATTCATCTTCAGGTAAATCCGAATTGAAAATAGTTTTAAAAAGGCTTGTTCACATCTCCGAACAAGCCTTTTTTATTTTTTTCAGTTTCCTTTACGAAAACGTTTTAGTTGATTACTTTTGCACCAAATTTTGAAACCCCCTAAAACCACCTCCTATGAGTTTTGATGAAGTTTATGAAAAAGAGCTTTCATTTCAAACCGACCGACGCAAGGCAACCGTCGAATTTATTAAAATCGTAAGCGATCTTTGGTATGACAAATCCATAGAATTGGTCCTATTCCGCAATCAACTGATCGATCGCAATGTGAGTGAAATTTTGAACCTCCATGAATATGCTGGGGAGTTCGTTCAAAAACCCATTTCCATCTTCGATAGCGTGGAAATTGCTCAGGCAATCAAAACCCTGAACCTTCCTCCCGCTAAATTGGACATTGGTAAGCTCACCTACGAGTACCATTTGGAAGACAATAAGTACCAAGACGCAATGGCTTTCGTTAGTGATAAACTCAAGGATGCCAAGAAAAGAAAGGAAATCGTTCCGAAGGATGTGGTTCTCTATGGTTTTGGACGCATCGGCCGACTCTTGGCGCGGGAATTGATGACCCGTACGGGTAAAGGGAACCAAATGCGCCTTCGCGCCATTGTAACCAGAGGAACTGTGGATGAAACCGTACTTCAGAAAAGAGCGTCCTTGTTACAATACGATTCCGTTCATGGTGATTTCCCTGGTACGGTAAGTATTGATATTGAAAACCAGGCTCTAATTATAAACGGAACTACCGTGCACATGATCTCTGCCAACAATCCAGAGGAAATAGACTACACCCCATACGGAATTGAAGACGCCTTGGTTATCGATAACACTGGCGCCTTCCGGGATGATGTTGCATTAAGCCGCCATTTACAGTCGAAGGGAGTATCCAAAGTTTTATTAACGGCTCCAGGAAAAGGAGTGCCGAATATCGTCTATGGTGTTAATCACCTCGATTACGATCCGAGTAAAATCGATAGCTTTTCTGCAGCCTCATGTACAACGAACGCCATAACTCCGGTACTCAAAGCGGTGGAAGATACATTCGGAGTGGTGAACGGACATTTGGAGACCATCCATGCATACACCAACGACCAGAATTTGGTAGATAATATGCACAAGAAATATCGTCGCGGGCGCGCAGCGGCCCTCAACATGGTAATCACTGAAACCGGTGCCGGTAAAGCGGTGAGCAAGGCATTGCCTTCCTTTGAAGGCAAACTTACATCAAATGCCATTCGTGTTCCCGTTCCTAACGGATCTTTGGCTATTCTTAATTTGCAATTGGAAAAGCCCACCACCAAGGAAGAAATCAATTCCGTCATGAAGAAATATGCCTTGGAAGGCGATTTGGTGGAACAGATCAAATACTCCCTAAACAATGAATTGGTTTCCAGTGACATTGTGGGTTCTTCCGCTCCCTCTATTTATGATAGCCATGCAACCATTGTAACCCCAGACGGGAAAAACGTGGTATTGTACGTATGGTATGACAATGAATATGGATATAGTCATCAGGTAATCCGATTGGCAAAGTATATCGCCAAAGTGAGAAGATACACTTACTATTAACAAAAAGCCCCGAAGAATCGGGGCTTTTTTATTACAATGTCCATCCTTCGCGGTACTCTCGTTTCACCCATTGGTTCGCTTCTTCCCAATTGGTCACCTTCATATTAGGCCCATCCCATTGAATGGTACGGCGTCCTGGATAATTATAGGCACCCCATTGCCCAGGTTGTTTGCCTTCATTCAAAGCTTTGTATTGATACGCTTTAATGGCGAGGTTCCCCATAAGCACCGCCTCGGTTAAAGGACCGGCATATGAGAAAGGTGAAGAAGTAGGTTTGCCATTTAGACATCCCTCCACAAAATTTCCAGCATGGGTAGTCGTTACGCGCTCTAATTTTGGAGCTGGTGGAATAAAAGCTGCCATTTTTTCATTGGGAAGCAATCTTGGATTCCCTGAATAGCAATCTGTCACCATGATGCCCTCCGAACCATGGAAGATACTTCCTCCCCCGTTACCACCGGGCTCTTCTCCATTACCGAGTTCAGGAGGTAAGTCGGGCATAATTCCGCCATCGTACCAGTTCAATGATACGGTTCCATGGGTTTCATTTTCGAACATCAAACGCACCACGGAGGAAGGCGGACAAGCTTCAGAATAATCGGCCTCGATGAAATCGTTGGACCAAATGGTCGTGCAGCTTGCTTCCGCTTCGAAAGGATGACCTAAATTCAATGTTTTAAAAGGAGTTTCCATAATATGGCACCCCATATCCCCTAAGGCTCCAGTACCAAAATCCCAGAAACCACGCCATTTAAAGGGAAGGTAATTGGGGTTATAGGCTCGATCGGCCGCAGGTCCCAGCCACAGATCCCAACTTAGGGTTTCCGGTACTGGAACGCTTTCTGTAATATGTTTAAATCCTTGGGGCCAAACTGGACGGTTGGTCCAACAATCCACACGATGTACCTTTCCGATAACACCAGCATCGATCCATTCCTGTGCTAGGCGAATCCCGTCACTGGAAGAACCCTGATTTCCCATCTGGGTAACGATGCCCATTTCGGCAGCTACCTCTTTCATCATGCGTGCCTCATAGATATTGTGCGTAAGTGGTTTTTCCACATAAGCATGTTTTTTTGCCCGCATAAAAGGCAAAGCAATGGTAGCATGCGTATGGTCTGGAGTTGCCACCATGATGGCATCCATATCATTGAGATGTTTATCATATACCTGCCTGAAATCCCGGTATTTTTTTACATCCGGAAATGTAGTATAGGTGTTTTGGGCACGAACATCATCCACATCGGCAAAGGCTACAAATTTCACTTTCCCGGTGGCAAAAAGTTCGTTGATGACCCCTCCTCCTCGGCCGCCAACCCCAACAGCTCCAACATAAAGCGTATCACTTGGCGGCACATGCGTTCTTCCCAATACAAAACTGGGAACAATGGTAAAAGCTGCACCAGCGGCAGCCGATTTCTGAATGAAGGAACGGCGTTTCATTAAATAGGTTTTTGGTTATTTCCATAAAGATAGAAAAACATCTGAAAGTATGGGAAGGAAAAAAAGAGGTGCAACTACCTTTATCATAGATACCCAAGAGGAATCTGTCCCCTCTTTTTTCGTACTTTTGTCCCAATACGCACAAACCATGGACCATCTCACAAAACTGGAAGAATTATTGGAACAAGCCAATTTGGACATTAAGGACGGCCTTTATGATACTGCCTCCAATAAATTGGAGCAGATTATCGATATGGACCCAAGCTTCGGTAAAGCCTATAACCATTTGGGGTATCTCTATGACGTAAGGTTCAAGGATTATGAGAAAGGAGAAACCCTTTATAAAATATGCCTAGAAAAGTCTCCCTTATACCCGAGTGCCTATTATAACTACGCTATTTTGTTATCCACTCTTGAAAAATGGGAAGAACTACAAGAACTACTGGATCAGGCATTGACAGTTCCTGGAATCACCAAGTCTACCATCTACAATGAATATGCCATCATGTTTGAACAAAAAACCGATTTGGACCGAGCAATTGAATATTATAAAAAAGCGGCATTGTTTACATTGGATAAAGGGGTTGTGGAACGTGCCAAAGCGTCCATTGAGCGTTGCAACATGAAGAAAGAACTGCTCTAATGAGAATCGATATAATTACCGTTTTACCCGAATTATTAAAATCACCTTTCGAAGCCTCCATCATGAAGCGAGCCGTCGAAAAGGATTTGGTGGAAGTTCATTTCCACAATCTTCGGGACTATACCTCCAACAAATACAAGCAAGTAGACGACTATCAGTTTGGAGGGGGTGCTGGCATGGTGATGATGATTGAACCCATCGATAAGTGCATTAGTAAATTGAAATCGGAGCGGGACTATGATGAGATAATCTATATGACTCCCGATGGGGAAACACTAAAACAGAATAGGGCCAATGAACTTTCCCTGAAAAAGAACTTAATTATATTGTGCGGTCATTATAAAGGCGTCGACCAGAGAGTTCGGGATCACTTTGTAACGCTTGAAATCTCGATAGGTGATTATGTCTTGAGCGGTGGTGAATTAGCGGCATGTGTGCTTAGCGATGCCATCATACGTTTACTACCTGGGGTGCTCAATGATGAAACCAGTGCTTTAACCGATTCCTTCCAAGATAATTTATTAGCCCCACCCATCTACACGAGGCCAGCGGAATATAAGGGGTGGAAAGTACCCGACATCCTGCTCTCCGGAAATACTTCGAAAGTGGAAGAATGGCGTGAAGCAGAAGCATTAAAACGCACCCAGGAGCGACGTCC
>CAZOSF010000025.1:0-1171 GCA_964582415.1 uncultured Alteromonas sp. | reverse complement strand
GCTTTTTAGGGGGTTAATCCGTAAATTTGTTTATGAAAAAAACATTAAAAGACAGCCTATTATGAGTACACTTAACAATATCGGATTAGACAGTAAAAAAAGTGAAAAACTTTCTGAACAATTAAACGATTTACTTGCCAATTATACCGTTTTCTATCAGAATGTTCGCGGGTATCATTGGAACGTAAAAGGAGAGAAATTTTTTGAACTTCATCTGAAATTTGAAGAACTCTATAACAATCTATTTGTAAAGATCGATGAGATTGCTGAACGGATTCTAACCCTTGGACATACTCCCAACCATCGATCTTCTGAATATCTAGCCTCTGCCGTTATCAAAGAAACGAAAGAAGTAAATGATGGCTTTAAAGCCGTAGGAAATATTTTGGAATCATTTCAAGAGTTATTAAAAAAGCAAAGGGTGATTTTGGATCTCGCCAGTGAAATCAATGATGAAGGAACCAACTCTTTAATGAGCGATTATATCCGCGAACAAGAAAAATTGGTTTGGATGTACTCCGCCTTTTTGGGCAATTAAATAAATATCCCTTGTAAGTTGCGAGAAGCATAAAATTGTTTATTTTTGCAACCGATTTATTCCAACCTCTGACGAAAGACGTGTATGTTGTTATAAACTAACTATTTGAACTAATAAAAATGGAATCGTTAGTAAAATTTGTTCAAGACGAATTCGTAAACAAAAAAGAGTTCCCTCAGTTTTCAGCAGGAGATACCATCACGGTATACTATGAAATTCGTGAAGGTGAAAAAACAAGAACCCAGTTCTTTAGAGGAGTGGTTATTCAGGTAAAAGGTACTGGTGCTACCAAAACCTTTACCATCAGAAAAATGTCTGGTACCGTTGGTGTGGAACGTATCTTCCCTGTAAACATGCCAGCACTTCAAAAAGTTGAAATCAACAAAAGAGGTAGTGTTCGTAGAAAGCGTATCTATTACTTCCGCGGACTTACTGGTAAGAAAGCGAGAATTAAGGAGAGAAACGTATAGTATACGACTGCATAAAAACTTGAAAGCGGCCTTCATTATTGGGGCCGCTTTTTTATTGACAATTGTTAATAACCTACGTGAAAAACATGTTGTTATTTAGACAGTTAGAAAATTTGGATTTTTAAATCACAAGTGTACTTTAGCAATATCAATGTGATGCACT
>CAZOSF010000024.1:0-31273 GCA_964582415.1 uncultured Alteromonas sp. | reverse complement strand
AGAACCGGTACGCGCTGTCAATTTATTGTTCCAATATATCAATGAACTTTTAATCGCTAGATGCAACGGAATCGAACCGCTAATTTTGAACCATCCATCTTGTTTTAGAACGTCGCTTTTTTCTGAAAGCGGGTGCAAATGTACAACATTTTTTTTACCTCGCAATATTTCTCAGAAAAATTTTAGAACTTTTTTCGCTTCACATCGTTGGGCGTATTTAGCACAACTTTCTTGTTGTTGAAAGCGGGTGCAAATATAGAGCGCTTTTTTAGATTCGCAAACAAATTCCAAAAGAATTTTAAAGATATTTTTACTTGTCTTCGTAAGCCGCTGAACCGTAGTAAAATCTGCCTTTTTGCAAAATTTTTATCTGCTTTATACCTATATATTATATCCCCAAAAAATAACCACAACTCCTAGCGCTACTAAACCCCTATTTTCTTCCGCTTTTCAATCTGTGAATCCCTATTGTAAAACGACATTAGTAATAGTATCTTTGCATCCTAATTTGAATAAACATGATCTCGATAACCTTACCCGATGGAAGCGTAAAACAATATGCCTCAGGTACCACTCCCATGGACGTGGCAATGAGCATCAGTGAAGGACTTGCCAGAAATGTTATTTCGGCCTCTTTCAACAATACTACCGTGGAGGTAACCACTCCCTTGGAAGAAGATGGAAGCTTGGTACTTTACACCTGGAATAATGATGAAGGAAAAAAGGCATTTTGGCATTCCTCCGCCCACATCCTTGCCCAAGCTTTGGAAGAACTTTATCCAGGGGTTAAACTTTGGGTGGGTCCGGCCATCGACAAAGGCTTTTATTATGATGTCGATCTAGGAGATCAGGTTATTTCAGAAAAAGATTTCAAAACCATCGAGGATAAAATGATGGAAATCGCTCGCGGAAAGCATGAATTCAAAATGCGATCTGTCAGCAAAGCTGATGCCCTTGCCTATTATGAGGGTAAAAACGAATACAAGGTTGACCTCATAGATGGTCTAGAAGACGGAAGCATTACCTTCTGTGATCATGATACCTTCACCGATCTTTGTAGAGGAGGCCACATTCCGAATACTGGAATCGTAAAAGCAGTAAAGATATTGAGCGTCGCCGGTGCGTATTATAAAGGAGATGAAAACAACAAGCAGCTTACCCGTGTTTATGGTATTAGCTTTCCGAAACAAAAAGACTTAACCGAATACCTACATCTTCTGGAAGAAGCCAAAAAGCGAGACCATAGAAAATTGGGAAAAGAACTGGAACTGTTCACCTTTTCACAGCGCGTTGGACAAGGATTGCCTTTATGGATGCCAAAAGGTGCTGCGTTAAGAGAACGATTGGAAAACTTCCTAAAAGCTGCTCAAAAGAAAGCAGGTTATGAAATGGTAGTTTCTCCTCATATTGGTCAAAAAGAACTGTATGTTACCTCCGGTCACTATGCAAAATATGGAGCAGACAGCTTTCAGCCCATCAAAACGCCAAATGAGGGCGAGGAATTCTTGCTCAAACCAATGAACTGTCCCCATCACTGTGAGATGTACAACAGCAAACCCTGGTCGTACAAGGATCTTCCTAAACGTTTTGCAGAATTTGGAACGGTCTATCGTTACGAACAAAGTGGTGAGTTGCACGGACTCACCCGAGTACGTGGTTTCACCCAGGACGATGCTCATATTTTCTGTACTCAGGAGCAACTTGATGAGGAATTCATGAATGTAATCGATTTGGTGCTTTACGTTTTCGGTTCCTTAGGCTTCGAAAACTTTACGGCCCAGGTTTCCATTCGTGACCCTAAGGCACCCGAAAAATACATCGGCAAAACCGAGAACTGGGAAAAAGCAGAACAAGCCATCATCAATGCAGCGCAGAAAAAAGGGCTGGATTATGTTATTGAAGAAGGGGAAGCAGCTTTCTACGGTCCTAAGTTAGACTTCATGGTGAAGGATGCATTGGGCAGAAGTTGGCAGTTAGGAACCATTCAGGTGGACTATAATTTACCTGAACGATTTGAATTGGAATACAAGGGAAGTGACAATGAGATGCACCGTCCCGTTATGATACATCGAGCACCTTTCGGTAGTATGGAGCGCTTCATTGCCATTTTATTGGAACACACCGGAGGAAACTTCCCGCTTTGGCTTATGCCTGAGCAGGTTAGTATTTTATCGCTAAGCGAGAAATATGAAAAATACGCTCAAAAAGTTTTAAATTTGTTGGAAAATCACGAAATTCGCGCCCTCGTTGACAACCGCAACGAAACAATCGGCAAGAAAATCCGGGAGGCTGAGATGAACAAAATCCCGTATATGCTGATTGTTGGAGAGCAGGAGGAAAATGAAGGTACGGTGTCTGTGAGAAAGCATAGTGAGGGAGACCTCGGATCGATGAAGGTAGAAGCATTTGCCGAAATGATCAAAGCTGAAATTAAAAAAGATATCAAAGAGTTTAAAGAAGTTTAATTAAAACCGAAAAGCCATAGCAATACGAAGAAGAAAAAGTTCCGGTTCCCGCGTTCAAAAGGAAGACCAACACAGAATTAACGAAAAAATTCGTACCGAAAAGGTTCGACTTGTTGGTGATAACGTAGCAATGGATGTATATCCAATCAAACAGGCCTTAGCCATTGCTGAAGAACAAGGATTGGATCTTGTAGAAATTTCACCCAATGCAGAACCTCCGGTTTGCAAGGTGATGGATTACAAAAAGTTCGTTTACGAACAAAAGAAACGTGAAAAGGCCATGAAGGCCAAAGCCACCAAAGTGGTTGTGAAAGAAATTCGTTTCGGACCGAATACGGATGACCACGACTACGATTTCAAAAAGAAGCACGCAGAAAAGTTTCTTAAGGATGGGGCTAAACTAAAAGCATACGTTTTCTTTAAAGGTCGTTCCATCATTTATAAAGATCAAGGGGAAATTCTGTTGCTTCGATTGGCTCAGGATTTGGAGGATTACGGTAAGGTTGAGCAAATGCCAAAACTAGAAGGAAAGCGAATGATTATGTTCATTGCCCCTAAAAAGAAATAAAAGAAAAAGCGAAATAAATTAAATTATAGGAAAGATGCCTAAACAAAAAACAAAATCCAGTGCCAAAAAGCGTTTTAAGCTTACCGGTTCTGGTAAAATCAAAAGAAAGCACGCTTACAAGAGTCACATCTTGACGAAGAAATCGAAGAAGCGTAAGCTTGCCTTGACTCATGCTACTTTAGTAGATAAGAGTGACGAAGGAAATGTTAAGGAAATGCTTCGCATGAAGTAATCTTTAACCGGTTCAATTAGTATAAACCCTGGAGTATGGCCAATAAAAGTTCCTAATAAAATAATAGGACGCCTGCTACAAAAAATTCTAAAACTATGCCAAGATCAGTAAATTCAGTTGCAAGACGAGCCCGAAGAAAAAAGGTGCTTAAACAAGCCAAAGGTTTCTTTGGTCGTCGTAAAAACGTTTGGACAGTAGCGAAGAATGCCGTGGACAAAGCCATGTTGTATTCTTATCGTGACCGTCGTAACAAAAAGAGAACTTTCCGTGCCCTATGGATTACCCGTATTAATGCGGGTGCCCGTTTACACGGAATGTCTTATTCGAAATTTATGGGACAATTAAAAGCCAACAATATCGAATTGAACCGTAAGGTTCTTGCCGATTTGGCCATGAATCACCCAGAAGCTTTCGAAGCCATAGTTAACAAAGTAAAATAGGGCGCAAGCCTATTGTATAACGATTTTATTTCGCTCAAAAAACCCCGCCGATTGGCGGGGTTTTTTATTTGCTCTTATGTTTTCTGCTTCTTCTTTTTGGCGGCCGGGAACAGCACATTATTTAAAATAAGACGATAACCTGGTGAATTTGGATGCAAAGCCAATTCCGTCTTGGCATCCCCTACGCGATGCTGATAATCTTCAGGATCATGGCCTCCGTAATAGGTAAAAAATCCTTTACCCCTAATACCATGTATATAGCGGGCTTCCCCATTCGCTTTATTTTCTCCCATAATTAAAACGGTCGATTTAATCTCATCAGGAGCAAATGCAGTGGTCTGCCCCATAAACCCTTTTACCAAAGCAGTATGATTTTGTACGAGCATACAAGGAATAGGATCCCACTTTGCGGAAAAATCCATTAGGGTAAAGTAATCGGTCTCCCTGTTAACTTTTCTACGATTGGTCATATCGATGCTGGAGAATTCATAAACCATCGGACTCCGTTCCAAAATAAAATCGGTAAAGGCAAAAGTTCTGGAGTAATCTATTTTACTTTGGTAACCCGATTCGCTTGGGTCACCGTCGAACATGGGTTCACAAATATCCACACCTTCCGCCGACAAGGCGATGTCGAAGCTATCGGTAGCACTGCACATGGCAAACATAAATCCACCCCCAACAACGTAATCACGAATTTTAAGGGCTACAGCCAATTTTTCTTCAGAAACCTTGTTAAAGCCAAGCTTTGCAGCCAGTGCTTCCGCCTCCCTTTTTTGTTCAATATACCATGGAGCCGCCCTGTAGGCGCGATAGAATTTTCCATACTGACCAGTAAAATCTTCATGGTGTAGGTGCAGCCAATCGTACAATAACAGTTGGTCGCTCAATACCTCTTCATCATAAATCGTTTCGTAGGGTATCTCAGCATAGGTTAGAACCATGGTAACCGCGTCGTCCCAAGGTTGATTTCCTTTTGGGGAATACACCGCAATTTTTGGTGCTTTTTCCAACACCACGGCCTCCATATTTTGGGAGGGACTTGCAATAAGTTCTAAAATTTCCGCTGCCTTTGCATCGCTGATCACTTCAAAGCTTACCCCGCGAATCTGACACTCCTTTTGGATTTCTTCAGTGTCCGGCAATAAAAAGGATCCTCCTCTATAATTCAAAAGCCATTTTGCTTTCAACTGTTTCTCAAGGGTCCAATAGGTAATTCCATATGCCTTTAAATGTTCTGCCTGCCCTTCAGCATCCATGGGTATCAAAATATAGGACGCCCGAATGGGTAATGATAGAAACAGGAAGATTAATAGCAATAGTCTCAACATAGTGCTAAGATAACCACAAATTGTACACCATTTTTTGAAAGAGAAGTTAATTTCCTGCCATTATCCTTGACCTTCAGTATTTCAGTTAGATAAATTCATCAACATGATGTAACTTTATGATTTATGAAGTGAAAATCTTTCAACCAACCTTTCTATTATGTCAGAGTTTATTAATGCACATATGGCCGAAATTGTTGCATTGGTTTTAATTGCCATCTTTTTCTTGATCAGTTACGGGTTCATCCGATTGGTAACTGGATTTTTTATTAGACGAGCCAAAAGGAAATACGGGAACGATCATCCGCATACCGCTATAGTTATTCGAAAGATATTGGTCATTATGCTTTCCATATCAACGCTCTCGGCGGCAATTATCCAATTTTTGGGAGAAGAGCATAGAGGTATTGTCAGTGAGAATTCAGAGATCCTTTGGTATATCGGATTGGTGGCAGTAATAAGTATCATTATTGCCTCCCGTGTTGAATCCTATTTCATCAAAAAAATCAAAGAAATATCCGAGACGGAACAAGGAGATGCAACGGGCTATCGATTTTTAAGATACCTCGTGGTTTTTGGTATTTATTTTATCGGTGCCATGATGATCATTCTGGCATTTCCTTCCCTCAGAGGTTTGGCGAAAACAGCATTGGGAGGTGCTGGAGTTTTAGCGATTGTAGCTGGATTGGCTTCTCAAGAAACCTTTGCGAATATCATTGGTGGCATATTCATAGTCACTTTCAAGCCCTTTAAATTGAATGATGTGATAAAAATTTCGGACGACCTTATGGGCACCGTAACGGATATTACCCTGCGTCATACCGTGATTCGAAATTTTGAAAACAAGATGATCGTCATTCCCAACAATATTATCAATAAGGAAAAAGTAATCAATTTCGATTTGGAGGACAAAAAAATCTGCCAATGGATTGAAGTGGGCATTTCCTATGACAGCGATGTCGATCTAGCTTTGAAAATCCTTCAGGAGAAATGCGAAGCTCATCCAATGATTATGGATGTGAGAACGGAAGAAGATCTTGCAAATGGGGTTCCGAAAGTGGTTGTACGTGTGGTTAAACTGGACAACTCATCCATCAATTTGAAAGCCTGGGCTTGGGCGGAGTCCTTTGGTAATGGTTTTCAAATGAAGTGCGATTTGCTATACCAAATCAAGAAGGCATATGATGAAAATGGAATTGAAATACCGTTCCCACACAGAACTATGGTATTCAAGGAAAATCAATTGAAGGAATTCACCAAATCAAAATAAACCTACTGGGCTCTTAGAAAGGAATATCATCCTCCGGAGCATCATTCATGGCACTACCAAATGCTTCATCTGCGGATGGATAGGTGGTATCTTTTCGGAAGGTATCGTCGTTAGCAGCTTCATTCATCCTACTTTGGATTTCGGTAGGATAATCGAAATCATCTAAATTCTCGAATCGACCCAAATGTCCAACGAATTTCAATCGAATTTCGTCCAAACCACCATTACGGTGCTTGGCCACTATAAATTCGGCTTGACCCGCAGTGGGTGAACGATCTTCATCATCCCATTCATCTATTTTATAGTATTCTGGACGATAGATGAAGGATACGATATCGGCATCTTGCTCAATCGCACCAGATTCACGCAAGTCACTTAATAAGGGGCGCTTGGTACCTCCTCTGGTTTCTACAGCTCGGGAAAGCTGGGACAGGGCGATTACCGGAACATTTAATTCTTTGGCCAATGCTTTTAGGTTTCGCGAGATGGTAGATATCTCTTGTTCCCGATTGCCCCCTTTTTGGCTACCACCCGCTGTCATTAACTGTAAATAGTCGATTACAATAAGCTTAATGCCGTGTTGAGAAGCCAATCGACGTGCCTTTGCGCGAAGATCGAAGATGGAAAGCGATGGCGTATCATCAATATACAGAGGTGCTTTCTCCAGGTCCTTCACTTTTACATTCAACTGCTCCCATTCGTGCTTTTTCAAATCGCCAGTCCGCAATTTCTCGGAACTCAAACCTGTTTCGGAGGAAATCAGTCGGGTTATCAATTGCACCGAGGACATTTCGAGGGAGAAGAATGCTACAGGAATGTTGTATTCCACCGCCATATTTCTAGCCATGGAAAGCGTTAAAGCCGTTTTACCCATACCTGGACGAGCCGCAATAATAATAAGATCACTGGGCTGCCAACCAGAGGTGAGTTTATCCAATAAAGTAAATCCAGAAGGAATCCCTGAAAGTCCTTCCCTATTGGCAATTTCTTCGATTTTCTTCTTTGCCTGGATTACCAAATTCTGAGCGGTTTCCGAAGAGCGCTTTAAATTTCCTTGGGTGATCTCATAGAGCCTCGCCTCGGCAGTATCCAACAAGTCAAAAACATCGGTGCCTTCGTCATAAGCCGTTTCAATGATCTCACTGGATACCTTGATCAAACTTCGTTGAATAAACTTTTGTAAAATGATTCGTGCATGGAATTCAATATGGGCAGAAGAGGATACTTTTTGGGTTAATTGGATGAGATAAAACTCCCCTCCTACAATATCCAGTTTCTTTTCCTTCTTCAACTGGGCTGAAACCGTTAATAAGTCGATAGGTTGACTCGCCTGGAATAGCGTGAAGATGGCTTCAAAGATGTGTTGATGGGCTTCCCGATAAAAGGCCTCCGGGTGAAGGATATCGATGACCTCATCGACTCCTTTTTTATCAATCATCATTGCTCCAAGTACAACTTCCTCTAAATCAACCGCTTGTGGCGGGATTTTTCCTTTTTCCAACGAAATCACCTGACCGGAAAGGTTGGGGAATGAGGTTTTAGGTTGTACTTTTTCCATAAAGCGAATGTAAAAAAATTGTTAAACGGAGCACTAGAAAAACCAGAGTAGCTGTTCACTGGTCATTAACAATCGAACTGTTAATAAGTAAGATTTATTGTTAATAAAGATAAAAAAATCCGAGGGGAAAACCTCGGATTTTCGGAAAGGGTTGGTATTGTTGAATTTAGCTTTTGAACTCTCCCATGTCGCAGTACTTATCCATGCGTTTTTGCACCAAATCTTTTGGGGATAAGTTCTTCAATTCGTCATAGGCCATGGAAATTTCCTTCGCCACTGTAAGATACGTTGTCTCTCTATCACTATGGGCACCTCCAAGTGGTTCCTTTACAATCTTATCGATTAGTTTTAGTTTTTTCATATCGGTCGCGGTAAGTTTTAAGGCTTCCGCAGCTTGTTCTTTGAACTCCCAACTTCTCCAAAGAATGGAAGAACAACTTTCTGGGGAAATTACAGAATACCAAGTATTTTCGAGCATGAGCACCTGATCTCCCACACCGATCCCTAACGCACCCCCACTGGCACCTTCTCCAATGATAACCACTATGATGGGAACCTGAAGGCGGGTCATTTCAAGAATGTTTCTGGCAATCGCCTCCCCTTGTCCGCGTTCTTCCGCTTCCAGTCCTGGATAAGCTCCGGGAGTATCGATTAAGCTTACAACAGGGATTCCAAACTTTTCAGCAGACTTCATTAGCCTCAAGGCTTTTCGATATCCTTCGGGATTCGCCATACCGAAATTCCGATACTGTCGGGTTTTGGTATTGTATCCCTTCTGCTGGCCGATAAACATATAACTTTGGTCACCAATTTTTCCCAATCCCCCGATCATCGCTTTATCATCCTTAAAGTTACGATCGCCATGAAGCTCTAAAAAAGAATCCCCACATATGGCCTTAATATAATCCATGGTGTAGGGACGACTGGGATGACGGGAAAGTTGAACACGTTGCCAAGGGGTAAGATTTTTATAAATCTCCTTCTTGGTTTCCTTTAATTTTTTTTCGATCTGCTTACAGGTATTCGATACATCAATATTGCTATCCTCACCTATCTGACACGCTTTGTCGTATTGTTCCTGCAGTTCTTTAATGGGTAATTCAAAGTCAAGATATTCCATAAATTCTCTTGAGAAAGGTTAATTAATCGACAAACAAAGATACAATTTTGGGTTTAGCTAAATGGCATTTGCCTGTTTTTTCTATACAGTCGATTCTTGATAATTCCATTCGCTATTACGGTGGCTAAGATGATTAATGCACCAATATAAAATTGCGGGGACATGTTCTCGCTGTCTCCCAATACTACCAACGCCAAAAGAATTCCATAGACAGGTTCAAGGTTGATAGTTAGCATTACCGTGTACGGGGAAAGCCAACGCATTACATAAACAGAAGCGTTGAAGGCGTAGGCTGTGCAGGCAGAAGCCAAAATAAAAAGGTACAACCAATCGGAATGAGAAACTTTAAAAAAAGTCGTGTTGAAAGCCCCAGTTACCCCCAGATAAACCGTAATGCACAGCGTACCAAAAAGCAATTCATAGAAGGAAATCACCGACGCCTTGTAGCGCTTTGCATACTTCCCGTTGATGACTGAAAACAGCGCACTTAAAAATGCCGATGTCAATGCCAAAGCAATCCCAAGAAAATAGTTTACACTTGCCTGAAAGATGACGTACAGACCAACAATTGCAAGAATTCCGAAGAAAACCTCATACCAAATTACTTTACGCTTATAAAATATTGGTTCCAGCAAGGAGGTGAAAAAAGCCCCTGTAGACATGACCGAAAGCGTCACCGAAACGTTTGATGCCTTTATCGCCCCAAAAAAGGTAAGCCAATGCACGGCAATAATAAATCCTGCCAGGAAAAATCCCCAGATAACTTTTTTTGGAAAGTCTAAGGATTGTTTGGTGAGTAAGACAAACAGCCAGACAAATAGGGTGGCCAAGCCCATGCGGTACCACACCAAGGGAATGGCCTCCAAAGAAATCAAGGCGCCTAAAACTGCCGTAAATCCCCAAATGAAAACAATGAAATGGAGATGCAGATAATTTATTAATTTATCGTTTCGCATTGTTGAGGAGGTAAATAGCTAGGATACCAAATACGAAGTTGGGGAACCAAGTAGCAATGAATGGTGAGAAGGTACTCTGCTCTGCCATCGTTCCAAAAATTTTGTCGAAAAAAACAAAAACCATCCCAACAGCGATACCAATGGCTAAATTCACTCCCATCCCACCACGTCGTTTAATGGAAGACACAGCAACGGCAATGACGGTAAGGATATAGGCCGAAACAGGCAAACTATAACGTTTGTAACGCACCACTTCATAGCGATTGATATAGGTGGAACCTTTTGCTTTTTCCCTTCGAATAAATTTGTTCAGTTCTGAAAAGTTTAGCGTTTCCGCTATGTACTCGACCGGGGTTAAATCTTCCATTTCGAATGGGAAAATCGTATCCATTTTAGACTTTCTGATGATGGAATCTTCCCGTTCACCTACAATGCGTTTGATATAATTGTACAAGGAATACGTAGAATCTTCCTCATGGTACACAATCCGACTTGCAGAGATTTTCTCTTTTAGCTGAACACCATCAAAGTGCTCCAATGTGAAATTGTTACCCGACTTTTCTTTGACGTTGAAGTAACTAACGTAGATATAATCGTTGTCACTGATTTGACGATATACATTGGCTTGTTGACGATCCTTTCCCCTTCCTTTATTCAGATATTTATAGCTGAATTCATTAAAGCCCTTACTTGCCCTTGGAGCGATGAAGTTCGCCAATAAAAAGGCTCCGATACAAACAATGGTTGCCCCAATAAAATAAGGGCGCAAGAATCTATAGAAAGATACCCCACTACTTAAAAATGCAATAACCTCTGTATTGTTAGCCAATTTTGAAGTGAACCAAATAATGGACAAAAACAGAAATAAGGGAAATAATAAATTGGCAAAATAAATGGTGAAGTCCAGATAATATTTCAACACTTGAACAAAGGGAACTTCATTGGCCAAAATCTTGTCAATTTTTTCTGCCAAGTTGATGGTGATACCAATGGGAATAAATAAGAGCAGGAGCAATCCAAAGGTCCCGAGGTATTTTTTAAGTATGTACCGATCTAGAATACTCAGCATTACAATCGGTTATCCATGTTTCGTACCATTATATTTTTCCACTCCGTAAAGTCTCCTGCTAAGATATGTTTTCTCGCTTCACGAACCAACCACAGATAGAATCCTAAATTATGAATGGTAGCAATCTGTCTCCCTAACATTTCGTTTACAGAAAATAGATGGCGTAAATAAGCCTTAGAATAGGCCGTATCCACCCAAGTGATGTCCATGGGATCGATTGGAGAAAAATCGGCTTCCCATTTTTTATTCTTGATATTGATCGTCCCCGCGGTTGTAAACAGCATTCCATTTCTACCGTTTCGGGTTGGCATCACACAGTCGAACATATCGATACCCAACGCAATATTTTCTAGAATATTAATAGGAGTTCCTACACCCATCAAATAGCGGGGTTTATCTTCTGGCAACACATTGGTTACCACCTCGGTCATGGCATACATCTCTTCTGCGGGCTCACCCACGGAAAGTCCACCAATAGCATTGCCTTCCGCACCAACCGAAGCAATATACTCTGCCGATTGAATTCGGAGATCCTTATAGGTACTGCCTTGAACGATAGGGAAAAAAGTTTGTTCATGTGCATATTTCAATGGTGTCTTTTCTAGGTGTGCAATGCAACGATCCAACCAACGATGGGTCATATGCATAGAGCGTTTCGCATACTGGTAATCGCATGGATAGGGCGTACATTCATCGAAGGCCATAATGATATCGGCTCCAATACTGCGCTGAATTTCCATCACGTTCTCTGGGGCAAACACATGATAACTTCCATCGATATGGGATTTGAATTTCACTCCCTCTTCCTTTATTTTTCTATTTGCGGAGAGGGAATAGACCTGATAGCCACCACTATCGGTAAGGATATTTCGATCCCAATTCATAAACTTGTGCAGTCCTCCCGCCTTTTCTAAAATATCAATTTGAGGTCGGAGGTACAGGTGATACGTGTTCCCCAAGATAATATCGGGGTTGATGTCCTGTTCCAGTTCTCTTTGATGGACCCCTTTTACGGTGCCCAAGGTTCCCACGGGCATGAAAATTGGTGTTTCAACGGGGCCATGGTCCAAGAGCATTGTTCCTGCCCTTGCTTTTGAATGTGGATCTTTTCCTTCTACGGTGAATGTCATCTACTCATTTTCAAGAGGGCAAAGATACGGGGAAATATGAGTTTCCTCGATACGAGATGTCTCCTTCTGAAAGAATTTCGATAACTGTTAACTAAAAACATCAAATCGTTCATAAAAACCATTTTTTTTGCTTTGTACCCCCTTTGAAAAAGGGTATTTTTGCCCAAATTAAAAAAAATCACATGCCAGACATGAATTACCTCAACGACTTGGTTGTTCAAGTACGTCGAGATATTTTAAGACAGGTGCACAAGGTGAATTCGGGCCATCCGGGCGGATCACTGGGATGCACCGAATTTTTTGTAGCCCTTTACCAAGTATTGATGGATCGAAAGGATACTTTCGATATGAATGGTATTGGAGAAGACATCTTCTTTCTTTCCAATGGGCATATTTCCCCACTTTTTTACAGTGTTCTTGCACGGTCGGGTTATTTCCCGGTAGAAGAGCTCAACACGTTTAGACTGTTGAATTCCCGTTTGCAAGGACATCCTACCACCCATGAAGGATTACCAGGCGTACGAATTGCCTCTGGATCTCTTGGACAAGGAATGTCTGTTGCCATAGGGGCAGCATTGGCCAAAAAACTCAACAACGACCCTCATATCGTTTATGCCTTATGTGGTGATGGTGAATTACAGGAAGGTCAGAATTGGGAAGCCATGATGTTTGCTGCGGGTAAAAAGGTAGACAACCTAATCGTTACGGTAGATTACAACGGTCAGCAGATCGATGGAGCCGTTGAGAATGTAATGCCTTTAGGGAACCTAAAGGGTAAGTTCGAAGCTTTCGATTGGGAGGTATTGGAAATCAAGGAAGGTAATAATTTGGAAGCCATCATATCTGGAATGACCGAAGCTAAAAAGCACACAGGAAAAGGAAAACCAATTTGTGTTTTGCTACATACCGTGATGGGGAATGGTGTTGATTTTATGATGCATACCCACGATTGGCATGGAAAGGCGCCCAACGATGAACAATTGAAAATCGCATTGTCTCAGAACCCAGAAACATTGGGAGATTACTAAAAAGAAGCAACTTATGAAAGAATATATAGATACTGGCAAAAAAGATACCCGCTCTGGATTTGGCGCTGGTTTAGCCGAAGTGGGAAAAACAAATTCCAATGTAGTTGCTCTTTGTGCAGATTTGACAGGTTCCTTGAAGATGGATGAGTTTGAAGCAAATCATCCCGACCGATTTTTTCAAGTAGGGATTGCAGAAGCAAACATGATAGGAATTGCAGCCGGACTTACGATTGGCGGCAAAATTCCTTTCACGGGAACCTTTGCTAATTTTTCCACGGGAAGGGTATACGACCAAATCCGTCAGAGTATTGCTTACTCGCACAAGAATGTAAAAATTTGTGCTTCTCACGCCGGACTTACCTTAGGTGAAGATGGTGCTACGCACCAGATTTTGGAAGATATCGGTTTGATGAAAATGTTGCCGGGTATGACGGTAATCAATACTTGTGATTACAATCAAACCAAAGCGGCTACCATTGCCATCGCAAAACATTATGGCCCGGTATACCTACGATTTGGGCGCCCTAAAGTTCCTAATTTCACTCCAGCCGATCAGGTGTTTGAAATTGGGAAAGCCATTCACCTACAGGAGGGAAGGGATGTAACTATAGTGGCTACCGGACACTTGGTTTGGGAAGCTTTGGAAGCGGCAAAAACCCTACAAAGCAATGGCATTTCAGCAGAAGTGATCAACATCCATACTATCAAACCACTGGACGCTAAAGCGATTTTGGATAGTGTGTCGAAAACGGGATGCGTGGTTACTGCTGAAGAACATAATTATTTGGGAGGGCTAGGAGAAAGCATTGCCCGTGTACTCTCTGAAAACCACCCTGCGCCACAAGAATTTGTGGCCACTAAAGATACTTTTGGAGAATCGGGAACCCCCGAACAACTCATGGAAAAATATGGCTTAAATGCTGATGCTATTGTCCATGCTGCCCAGAAGGTAATAAAACGCAAGTAGCTTTTTTTGTACCCTAATCAATAAAAAACCCCGCCGATTGGTGGGGTTTTTTAATTATCAAAAGTCGATAATAATTAACTGTCTTCATCTAAATGATCTGGAATTCCATCATTATCTTCATCGGTATATTCCACCGTATTGATGGTTGTCTCCATGGTTTCCTCATCATAAGAGCGATTCACTTCAAATTCATTGGAGTTTAATACTGGCTCTGGTTCCCCATCAGCAAGGACATATTGCCTTGTGATAATCTCTTCAGAAGTTGGACGACCATCCCCATCATCATCAGCGTCGAAGTAGTTTGGCAATCCATTTTTATCGGTATCATCATCCTCTTCCAATTGATTTCCATTCAAATCTTCAAAAATTGAAGGGATACCATCATTGTCCTGATCCCCTTGACGGGAAGCATAGAGCTGTACTGTAAAAATTAGTTGAGCATAAAATGGGATGGCCGATCCATTTGGCGGACTCACATAATATCCCAAGCCAGAAGGAATAAAAATGGCTCCCACCCCATAGTCGGTAAAGGACAAGGTTCCATCAGATCCTTCAACAGGTGGATTTGGAGAGGTTTTCATTTCGATCACCCCATCTTGAAAACCATTTACCACACTGGTAAGATCAAAGCTCACCGGGGTAACGGCACTATCAAATTTTTTGGTATAGGGAGAACCCGTGAATTCCGTATTGATGTAGGTTCCCTCGTAGGTTAGCGTAGTGATATCCGGAAATTTTGGCTTTTCTCCCCCACCCTCTATCGCATTCAAATAATACAGTTTATAGGTAACATCCTCGGCAATTCGATCTGGAACTTCCTTAAAGGAAACCTGTTGCATCAATGGAATTTTATTTGCGTTATCCCCTGCAATGGTGTCGAATTTAATTTTGAAATCAAATCCTGGAGGTGGGTTTTGAAAATCTTCGTAATTGTAAAAATGGGTTTCAAGATATTCTTCTATGATCCCAACCGATACGGGCGCTTCCTCTGCCCTATCCCTTGCAGGAACGAATGTAAATCCGTCGTCTTCCTTTTTACAGGCAGTCACTACCAAAAGGGACAGTAGGAGATAGAAAGCCTTGTTTACCGAGTTCTTCATCTTCAATTTTTTGATGGCGCAAGATACAATTTTCAGCTATTTTTGTGGTTCCTTTAACGTAGAATTAAGGCAGAATGTATGCGGATTGACAAATATTTATGGTGTACACGATATTATAAAACCCGGAGTATAGCAACTACTGCTTGCAAGAAGGGGGCTATCAAGGTGAACAATGAAGTAGTGAAGCCGTCTCGAGAAGTGTACCCAGGGGATACCATTCAATTGCGGAAGGAGCAAATCAATTATTCTTTAGAGGTCTTGGATTTGCCCGAAAGTCGGGTTGGTGCTAAATTGGTGAATCTTTATAGGTTAGACACTACTCCAAAGGAAGCCTTCGAAAATCAGGAGTTGCTGAAGTATGCTCAAGACTATTATCGCAAAAGAGGAACGGGTCGCCCAACGAAAAAAGACCGCAGGGATTTGGATGATTTTACCGATACTTCGGAGGACTAAATTCGTATCTTTGAACCATGCAAAAAACAAGTGTAATATTGGATCATAAAGAAATCAGCCATAAACTGAGACGTATGGCTTTTCAGATCTACGAAGCGAATGTGAATGAGAAAGAAGTTGTGATAGCCGGTATTAAGCAGAACGGTTATCTTTTGGCGAAAAAGCTAAAAACACAAGTCGAAAAAATTTCTCCTATCAAAGTAACGCTTTGTGAAATCTCCATGGATAAATCCCATCCAATAGGCACTGTAACCTGTTCCCTTCCCTTAGAAGAATTAAAAGACCAATCTTTGGTATTGGTAGATGATGTTTTAAACTCGGGCACTACTTTGATTTATGGGGTGAAATTCTTTCTTCAGGTTCCATTGAAGCAGTTCAAAACGGCTGTTTTGGTAGATCGAAACCATAAAAAGTATCCCGTTAAGGCGGACTTTAAGGGAATCTCATTATCTACCTCCTTGAATGAAAATGTCGAGGTGAGTTTCGAGACGAACAATTACAGTGTAACCTTAAAATAAGCGCATCACTATTTCTTCCAACAAGACGGGAATATCTTTTCCATCGATATCGATGGTAATATGCGCCTGCAGATAGAAAAATTTTCGTTCGAAGAGATGTTTTCGAATAAAATCATTTAGCAACTCTTCATCATCCAAATGAGCAATTAAAGGGCGATGTTCCTTCTCTGGCCAGAGTCGGCTGGTAAGTTCATCGATGGAAGCTTTTAAATATATCGTGGTCACGTCTTCCCTATCATGCAAATCCTGCATAACGGTGCCATAACAAGGTGTACCACCGCCAAGTGCAAGAATCATAGATTCCTTTGTTTCCAACACTTCCTGCAGATATGTGGCTTCCTTTTTTCGAAAATAAATTTCCCCTTTTCTTTTAAAAATTTCTTGGATGGAACCCCCTTCACGCTGCTCTATCACGTTATCCAAGTCCAGAAAAGGCATATCCAGCGTTTTGGAAAGCGCCTCACCCAGGGTGGATTTACCCGAGCCCATATACCCAACTAAGATTATTTTCATAACCACAAATATCGTAAAATGGGCTTTGAAATAGTACAGGAAAAATATTCTTCAATTTTCACAGAAATTAGTTTGATTAATACTAATAATGATATTATATTTGCACCCGCAAACACAAAAACTATCCATTGTGTTATAGCGGGTCAAAACCCGCTTAATTTTTTGAAGACCTGGTAGCTCAGTTGGTAGAGCACCTCCCTTTTAAGGAGGTGGTCCTGGGTTCGAGCCCCAGCCAGGTCACCAAGTAAAAAGTCGGGCTTCATGCTTGACTTTTTAGTTTAAAATCCTTCGACACCGAGGTGCTGGAACTGGTAGACAGGCATGGTTGAGGGCCATGTGTCCTAAGGACGTGTGGGTTCGATTCCCATTCTCGGTACAAAAACGCTGATACCTCAGCGTTTTTTTTATGTCCATTCTAAATAATTTGAGAGCTTAAGCTCGCAAAATTTCAAAGTGTTTAGTCTTTCTATAAAAATATTGAACACTTTTAACATGAATTCTATATCTTTGGAACTTAAAGCCTGAATAATGTCTGTTAAAACACAATTCAGTATCAAGGATCTAGAGAATTTAAGTGGCGTCAAGGCCCACACCATTCGTATTTGGGAAAAGCGTTACAATCTCTTGGAACCGGATCGTACCGATACCAATATTCGGCAATACGACCTATTGAATTTAAAGAAGTTGCTCAACGTAACTTTTTTATACAATCATGGGTATAAAATTTCAAAAATTGCTGGATTTAAAGAGAATGAAATTAAAACCCTTGTTCAAAATTTAGGCCCAGGAGATCAGGAAAGTTTCGCAATTCAAGAATTCAAAAAAGCGATGTTTGAATTCGATCATGCGCTGTTTGCAACCACCTACGAGCAGTTGACACGAGACAAATCTTTTGATGAAATATTTTATGAAGTCTTTATCCCACTTTTGGATGAGATCGGTACTTTATGGCTTACGGGAACTATCGATCCTGTACATGAACGGTTCACCTCGGAGCTCATCAAACAAAAGATAATTCTGAACATACATTCGATTCGTCAAAAGCAAAAGTTCAGTAAGCCGCCGGAATTTGCCTTATTTCTTCCTCACGAAGAAATACATGAAATCGGACTTTTATTTGCGAATTACCTGCTTCTAAAACATGGCCACAATACCATTTATTTAGGCAGTAATATCCCACTGGAAAACCTGACGCATTTGTTGAAACATTATTCGAAGATCACCTTCCTCTCCTATCTTACCGTAAAACCAGACGACAAATCGGTTGCGGATTATGTTCAAGAATATTTGAAGGGAATCGGAAATAAACCAGGGTATTCTCTTTGGTTAATGGGCAGCAAAATTCAAACCCTACAAACCAAAGACCTACCAAAAAGGGTAGAAATCATCTACAGCCTAAAGCAGTTGGAATCAAAAATTTTATCTTAAAATCATAAAGATTTTCTAACACCTCTTATTTTGTTTAAATATATTCTATATTTGTTAAACAAAGTATGGCAAGAGTAGTAATCATCGGTTCGGGGTTTTCGTCTTTGGCGGCCTCCTGTTATTTGGCCAAAGAAGGTCATGACGTAAGTATTCATGAAAAGAACGCGACATTCGGCGGACGCGCACGACGTCTAGAAAAAGAAGGTTTCAATTTTGACATGGGCCCCACATGGTATTGGATGCCTGACGTTTTTGAGCGCTTTTTCGAAGACTTTGGCACCCACCCATCACACTTCTATGAGCTCATCAAACTCAGCCCTGCTTATCAAGTATATTTCGGAGTTAACGATGCCATTACTATAGCGGATACGTTAGAAAAAATCAAGGAAACCTTCGAATCGGTTGAACCAGGGAGTTCCATAAAACTCCAGAAGTTTATCGATGAGGCTCAAGATAATTACGAGATCGCCATCAAAGATTTGGTCTATCGTCCTGGGGTATCCCCATTAGAACTGGTTACACCGGTGACCATGAAAAAACTGGGGCAATTTTTTAGTACTATCAGCAAAGAAGTAAGAAAGGAATTCAAAAATCCTAAATTGATATCCATTTTGGAATTCCCGGTATTATTTCTCGGAGCAAAACCTTCCAATACTCCAGCTTTCTACAACTTTATGAACTTTGCCGACTTTGGTTTGGGAACCTTCCACCCAAAGAATGGAATGTATAGTGTTGTGGAAGGAATGGTCGCCCTGGCTAAATCCTTGGGAGTGACCTTCCACTCCAATCAAGAAGTTGAAAAAATCCTAGTTTCAAAAGGAAAGGCTGTTGGAATTAAAGTAAATGGTGAAGATATTTCAGCAGATATTGTGTTAAGTGGGGCAGATTATCATCATAGTGAGACGTTATTGGACGAACCCTACAGACAGTACAGTGAAGCCTATTGGGAAAAGAAAATTTTCGCCCCTTCTTCCCTTTTGTTCTATGTAGGCTTTGATAAAAAAATCCCCAATGTGGAACATCACACCTTGTTTTTTGATGTTCCCTTTGAGGAACATGCCCATGCCATATATGATGTTCCAAGATGGCCAGAAAAACCTTTGTTCTATGCCAGCTTCCCCTCGAAAACTGACGCTTCGGCCGCCCCAGAAGGAAAGGAAGCGGCTATTTTCTTGATTCCGTTGGCACCCGGATTGAAAGACACCCAAACCTTGAGAGAGACCTACTTCAACAAAATTATCGACCGTATGGAAACAATTGTCCAAGCGGAAGTGAAAAAAAATATTATATTTAAAGAGGCCTTTTGTATTGACGATTTTGTACAGGACTATCACTCTTACAAGGGAAATGCCTATGGTTTGGCAAATACCTTGCTGCAAACTGCCTTTTTAAGGCCTAAATTGCGTAGCAAAAAAGTGAAAGGACTTTACTTTACAGGGCAACTGACGGTTCCCGGACCGGGAGTTCCTCCCTCGTTGATTTCGGGAAAAGTGGTCTCAAGTCTCATTTTAAAGGATTTGTAATTGTTATGAAAGCGTTATTCGACATCGTTTCTCAAACATGCAGTAGGAAGGTTACCCAAACCTACAGCACCTCTTTTTCCATGGCTACTAAAATGTTAGCCCCTTCCATTCGACAGGATATCTACAATATTTATGGTTTTGTTCGCTTTGCCGACGAAATCGTGGATTCCTTTCATGATTATGACAAGGAAACTCTATTCAAGTACTTTAGGGAAGACCTCGAACGTTCCTTAAAAGATCGCATTAGCCTGAACCCAATTCTAAATGCTTTTCAACATACCGTTCACTCCTATAGTATTCCGAAGGAACTTATCGATGCTTTTATGAAAAGCATGGAATTGGACCTGAGCAAAAATGTATATCGCACCAAAGAAGAATATCAAGAATATATTTATGGCTCTGCCGATGTGGTCGGGTTAATGTGTTTAAAGGTTTTTGTGAAAGGTGACGAAATCCGATACAACGAATTGAAAAACGCTGCCATGCATTTGGGCTCTGCCTTCCAAAAGGTGAACTTTTTAAGGGATCTCAAAGCAGACCACGATGGCTTAAACAGAACGTATTTCCCAAACACCAACCTAAATGAATTGGACGAATTGTCCAAAAAGGCCATTATCGATGAAATAGAGGAAGATTTCAAACTAGGGTATGCAGGAATTTTACAGTTACCTGCAGAAGCCAAGTTTGGGGTATTTATTGCCTATCGTTATTACAGACGCCTTCTAAAAAAACTATATAAAACACCCGCCGTCGAAATTAAAAACAAACGCATTCGAGTCCCCAATTACGAAAAAGTGGGCTTGTTGACGCGTAGTTATGTTAAATACCACCTAAATTTAGTAAGATAGTTAGTTATGAGTAAAGTGTATTGGATAGTAGTGTTTTTGGGTACTTTCAGCATTATGGAATTTATGGCATGGTTTACCCACAAATATGTCATGCATGGTTTCCTTTGGAGTTTGCATAGAGACCACCATAGAAAAGATCATGATAGCTGGTTTGAGCGCAATGATGCTTTCTTTATATTTTATGCAGTGGTGAGTATCATTTTCTTTTACCTATGGCAATACGAGGACTTTTGGGCTGGACTTCCAATAGGTCTAGGCATTTTCGCTTATGGTTTGACCTATTTCCTAGTGCATGATATCTTTATCCACCAACGATTCAAGATGTTTCGTAATGCCAATAACTGGTATGCCCGAGGGATTCGAAGAGCTCATAAAATTCACCATAAACATCTTGGTAAAGGGGAAGGGGAATGCTTTGGAATGCTGCTGCCTCCTTTGAAGTACTTCAAAAAATAAGGATGAAATCACTCTACCTTTGGTTAGACCTAGGGTCGTTTCTCATACCCTTTCTATTTTCATTTCATCCGAAAATCCAATTTTATAAAAAATGGCCCTCCTTTTTATTGGGGACATTGATAATGATGGCCGTTTTTATACCATGGGACATCATTTTTACCAATAACGGTTTCTGGGGTTTTAATCCAGAATATCTTACCGGGATCTATTTCTTGAACCTCCCATTAGAGGAATGGCTGTTTTTCTTCTGTATCCCTTACGCCTGTATATTCACGCACTATGCGCTAACAGAATTGCTTCCGAGCTTTCGATTTACTAAAAAGACAGCGATGGTTCTTTACAGCAGTGTCGTAACGCTATTAATTTTAGTACTATGGTATCGTTATGATCGTTGGTATACGATGGTTAATTTTGGGTATGCCCTCCTACTTCTCGGGTTTACACTCAATCGCCAGCCGGAAATCCTAGGTCCCTTTTTTGCAAGTTTCCTTGTAATCCTTATTCCTTTTTTTATTGTGAATGGGATTCTCACTGGGAGTTATATTCCAGAACCTGTAGTTTGGTATAATAATGCAGAAAATCTTGGCATTCGTATGGGAACCATCCCAGTAGAGGATACCATCTACAATTTAGGCATGTTGCTAACGGTAGTTCTCGTAATGGAATTGCATTTAAAAAAGAAAAGCAGCTCGAAAGAACTGCTATCCTAATTTATTCTGTTATGGGGCTTTCCAAATATGGAAATACTTGTGGATACACCCTATCTCCTGGTCCTACCCCATCGGAAGTGAGCTGTGGCGTATCATTATTACCATCGAATCGCGTACCATCTACCCCTCCGAACATAAGTGTTAGGGTAAAATCCATAACATCTTCACCAGGTGCATAACCAGTAAAAACATTGGTGCCGTCGTTATAGGCAGTGACTCCATCTGGCGCTACTTGCAACGCATCATAGGAAGCCAAGAAAGTCGTAAAGGTAGTTCCATTCATTCCCAAGAAATTGGTTTCATAATCGATTTCCGTACCCAGTGCGGTCCCGTACGAATCGTGAAGACCTTCTAAAGTTGCCAGGAAAACGGATGGAAAGGTATCACTGGTACCGTTTATAAAATCCGTATTGGTGCGTTGGCTTACCAGGGTTGTATTGAACATATCCTTCACCATATCGGACCCACCCAATAAAGTATTTACCCCAGGGCGTCCGGCAATATCCTCTTGGACATAGGTTCCACTAAAGTCCAGCCCGTCAAAACAGGCAGTACAACTTCCTCCGCAATCCACGCCTTCTTCATCTCCATTTTGAATCCCATCATCGCAAGTGGCATATTCTATAATGTTTCCGTTATCGTCGTCGTCGGCACATTGGGTAAAAAGAAATCCAATCCCCAAAGTCAATACGGCTATTTGAATATATCGTAAACTCATTACTGTTTTCTTTAGGTTATTGTTTTCTTTTTGTTGTTACCCACACATTGTAGGCATTGGGTAATCCGTTGATGCCTGCACTGCTTCCAATATGGGCAGGAGCAGCCCCTAAGAGTGCGTTAGGTACTTCAACAGCAATCGTTAGCACATTCTTGTCGGCATAGAAGTCGGTTGCTTCTCCCTCGACCAAAAATCCTTCAGGCAGTACTGCTCCCGAAATGATTTGTTCGTAACGGTTTCTATCGAAATAAAATGGATCTCTTCTTGGCCCGGCAAAAAATCGCAATCCATCCACTTCAGCAATAATGTTTTCGTCCGTTTTGGAAATCTCTACCTCCCCTGAAAAATCTTCAACATAAATCTGACTTTCAAGTCCAGTTTCTTCAGCGGCCACTCCAACGGGTCCAAAGAAGTACATGATACTGTCCCTTCGGATAGCCTGAATCACGATATCTTCCACAAAATCGCCGGTAGTATCGATATTGAATTCCACCAACACATCTTCATCGAACTGAGCGTTTTCAGTAACCGCTCCCGCATTCAAGGGCCCCTGAAGGGTAACGATAAATACGGTATTGTCTGGATTTTCCCCTTGGAAAGCATAGAAATCGGAGATATCACTCGAGGTATTGGCTACGGAGGGGGAGTCTACGTGGTCTGCCGAAATGAGAATTAGCGACAGCACTGCTAGCGCCGCGCCTCCCATTAGCGCATAAATTCTTGACTTTTTCATTTAGATGAATCTTATTTATTTAAATTTACTTTCCCATAATCGATAAGAAAGTATTGGTGCTCTTTGTTTGATAAGAACTGAAAAGGGCTTGTTTAATTGCCCCAATGCCCTACAAAAATAACAAATGAACCCGTCTTCCTCAGGTTGGATACAGAAATTTATCAACGAGTTCGGTAAAAAAGAACTTATCGATGCATATCCAGCGGATTCTGATTTCTACGAAGCTCTAAAAAGAACCGGTTTTTTATACGGGTTTTCAGTAAAGCCCTTGCTGAATAAACCCATCAGCACCTTAAAACTTACTAAGGAGGAACTTACCAAAATCAACCTTTTCCATAGCTTGGTATACGTACATTTTCTTTTTAGGAAGTCCCCCAGTTTTGAAAATGCTTTGGAGGATATTTCAAAGTTTTATAAGAGTATTGAAAAGGGAAAGACAAATTTTCTTCAGAAACTGCGGTTTACAAAAAGTGCTTCCGACAATGTGGAAGCTATAATTGCTGCACGTTTACACGAATCGAATGCGCTTATAAAATCGGAAGCAGCCTCACTTTTCACCTATGCCATGCTCTTTTCGGATGTGTTGGCATTTGCCTTTTACCTACAGCGCCCAAGCCGATTAAAAAAATACCTGGATAATCTTGAAAAAACGCTCTTAACGGTGAGCATTTGGGCGCTCTACAGCAAAAAACAGAAAAACAAATATGATGTATTGGTGATGGAAATGGTGAGTGAAACGCATGAATTTTCAACCGCCGAAGCTGTTACTTTCGACCACCATCTTATCCATTGGATTAAAAAAGGCCATATCCTTGAACGGAGATATGTTATGGAAATTTGCTGTTTGGCCGTTTGGAATGATAAGCAAATTGATGATGACGAGAAGGATTTTCTGGCACAGGTTTCCGTTGAATTGGGCCTAGACTCGGAACACTGGGAAAAAAGCATGAAGCAATTAGAAGAATTTGCCCAAGAAAACACGAAAAAAATCACCCTTTTTGAATATTCCCATCCTGTACGTCATCTCTATAAACAATCTTCCAATACGGTAAAGCTATTAGTGCTTCGCAACAAAGACCGGCTTCTGAAAGAATTGAATGAGAGCGGGGAATTGTTGCTGCTTTTAAGTCAGTCGACGCAGCGGGACCTCAGCCCCGAGGAAAAACACAAAATGAAAGAACAACTTTTGGACATTTGTAAAACAATCCCTTCATTGACGATTTTCCTTCTACCAGGTGGTTCCCTCCTACTGCCACTTTTGGTAAAATGGATTCCCACCCTATTGCCTTCTGCTTTTAATGAAAATCGAATAGAGGATTAAATTCAAGACCTATGAAAAACGAATACCGCATCCCAGCTGAAACCCGAATCGGACATGTTCATTTAAAGGTAGCTAATTTGCAGCGTTCTTTAGATTTTTACTGCGGACTGCTCGGCTTCGAATTGATCACTACCTATGGTCCGGATGCCGCCTTTATTTCTGCGGGGGGTTATCATCATCATATCGGACTGAATACTTGGTATTCGAAAAACGGACCACAACCCGCCCCAGACAGTACAGGTCTCTTCCATACCGCCATCCTTTTACCTACGCGAAGAGATTTGGCGTTAATGCTGTTACGCTTACAAGAACATGCCTATCCATTAACCGGAACCGCCGATCACGGGGTATCGGAAGCACTTTATTTGGACGATCCCGATGGAAATGGCGTGGAACTCTATTGGGACCGACCTCGGGAAGCGTGGCCCCTAAACGAAGATGGCAGTATCCACATGTACACTCGCCCCTTGGATTTGGCGAAGTTGGTTACTTCAGAATTGGAGGGGTAAATCTGATTTGTTACAGAGATAATAGAATATCCTTTGATACTATGTGCTACGATATAAAAGCCAGTTTAGAATCGCAACTCAAAAGGGCGCAGCGCAAGGGAGACGCAATGGCTATAGAAGATATCAAGAAAAAGTTGGTTCCCATGACAGATTTGCCGCTTTTTCATGCCTCTGGATTTAGCCACCCTAGGCTTTTGATTTATACCAATCGTTCTCCCAACATACCAGAGGTGGCCTCCTGGGGGTTGATTCCCAATTGGGTAAAGGACCGTGAACAAGCAAAAAAATATTGGAATAACACTTTGAATGCACGGGGAGAAACCATTTTCGAAAAACCCTCCTTCCGCGATGCAGCAAACCATCATCCATGTCTTATTTATGTAGATGGTTTTTATGAACATCACCATTTCAAAGGCAAGAGTTACCCTTTTTATATACAAGCAAAAGATTATCAACCGCTTATTTTGGCAGGATTATGGAATGAGTGGTTGGATCGCGAATCGGGAGAATTAATCAATTCCTTTACCATCGTTACTACGTCCGGAAATAGAATGCTTTCGAAAATCCATAACAATCCGAAATTACAAGGACCCCGCATGCCTGTATTACTCGATGAAAGTTGGGCAGAAAAATGGCTGCAGCCGTTCGTAGAACAAACAGACAGCGGTATGATGAAGGCTTTAATTCAACCCTATCCAGAAGACGTCTTGCAGGCCTATACTGTACATAAACTGAGAGGAAAAGAATACCTAGGCAATGTTCCAGAAACAACGGAAAAGGTGACCTATCCTGAATTGGATGTGGCTGATTATTCGTAACTTAGTGTGTCTTTTTTAAAAACTACAATCATGAAAAAAACATCTTTATTTGCAGCTTTATTAATGGTGTTCTTCAGTGTTATGTCCTGTAAGAACAATACAAAAGAGGAAACTACAGCAACAGATGCTCCTGCTATGGAAAATCTAGAGGAAGTAACCGAGGAGGTGACCGAAACTGCTGAAAAATTTACTTCTTCCTTGAAATGGGGTGACGAAGAATATCTAGTAACCGCAAATCCGATGGGAGAACAAGTAGAAGTAACCATCCAGCCTATGGGAGCCATTGCCGATCAAGAGGGATGGACCTATACCTATGAGGGTAAAGTAACCAACGCTGAGATCGGTGATCTTAATGGCGACAACCACGCCGAAGTAGTTGTTTATATTGTTTCTGGAGATAACAATGCGGGAACGGTGATGGCTGTGTCTTCCAATAGCGGAAAGTCAATCAGTCAGGCGTATTTCGCTCCAACTGTAGACAATGCTGAAATTAATCAAGGGTACAATGGAGGAGATGAATTTGCCATTGTAGAAAATACATTCTCTCAACGATTCCCGATTTACGAAAACGGCCAGCCTACAGGGAAAATGCGCCAAGTATCCTATAAATTGGTGAATGGGGAAGCCATGCGCCAGTTTAAAGTTGATAAAGTAGACGAATATTAACCACGTCCAATGTCCGAATTTCTTTCGAGCGTATTGAAACAGTTTCAATATTATAAGCTGCTTGGAGACAAAACTTTGGTCCAACTGGAAGATGAGGCCCTCTTTTATCAGGTAAATTCAGAAAGCAATAGCATTGCCATCATCGTGAATCACCTATGGGGTAACATGCTTTCCCGTTGGACCCATTTTCTAGAATCGGATGGTGAAAAAGAATGGCGGAATCGCGATCTGGAATTCGAGGATGTTATTAAGACACGGGAAGAACTGCTTCAACGATGGGAAGCAGGCTGGAAGTGTCTTTTTGATGCCCTGGAAGCCCTTTCCGAAGATGACTTAAGTCGTATTGTATTTATCCGAAATCAAGGGCATTCGGAAATGGAAGCCATCAATCGGCAAATTGCTCATTACGCCTACCATGTGGGACAAATCACTTTCTTGGGAAAACTCATGAAAGGTGCCGAATGGCAGAGTTTGTCAATTCCAAAGGGAGGATCAAAAGGCTATAATGAAGAAAAGTTCGCTCAAGATAGAAAGCGTACCCACTTTACAGATGAATTCTTAAATGATACGGATTAATTGGCGACCTCGCTGATAAACTTTATCCGGAACAAGCGTAGTTCTTCGTCGTCATATTCCCCATCGAATTCTTCCATCGCCTCATCGATTTTGTCGGTTTCCGCTTCCAAGAAGTACTCGTGCAATTCCTCTTGCTGATCATCGTCCAATATTTCATCAATCCAATAATCGATATTCAGCTTTGTGCCACTGTATACGATAGCTTCCATTTCCTTTATAAATTCAGGCATTTCCAACCCTTTCGCATCAGCGATATCGGAAAGTGGCAATTTCCTATCCACACTTTGAATGATGAAAAGTTTCAAAGCACTATTGCTTCCGGTCGATTTGACGATAAAATCATCCGGACGAATCACATCATTTTCTTCAACGTAATTGGCAATAAGATTCACAAAAGGCTGCCCGTATTTTTTAGCCTTCCCTTCACCTACCCCATGAACATTGGAAAGTTCGTCAATGGTAATGGGATATTTCAAGGCCATATCTTCCAAGGAAGGATCTTGGAAAATCACGAAAGGAGGAAGGCTCAGTTTTTCAGCAACTCGTTTCCGCTCTGCCTTCAATAGTTTATACAGATTTTCATCGGCCACATTTCCCCCACCCTTGGATTGGGTGACCACATTATCATCATTCGCATCTTTAAAGTCGTGATCTTCTGTCATCATAAAGGACTCAGGATGCTTCATAAAATCTATTCCAGCTTTGGTGAGCTTGATTACCCCATAGGTTTCAATATCCTTTCGCAATAAACCAGCCACCAGGACCTGACGAATAAGGGCCATCCAATATTCCGGCGTATGGTCTTTCCCAATACCGAAGAATTCTTGACTATCGGTTCTATGGGACTTGATTAAAGCATTCACCTTGCCAATCAGTACATTTACAATTTCCTTGGCCTTATACTGCTGGTTGGATTCCTGGATAACATTTAAAAGGGTAAGAACCTCTTTTTGCGCTTCAATTTTGGTTTTTGGATGACGCATATTGTCGTCCATATCTCCTCCCTCACCGGTTTCATTGTCGAATTCCTCTCCGAAATAATGCAGAATGAATTTCCTTCGGGAGATGGAAGATTCTGCAAAGGCCACTACTTCTTGTAACAATGCAAGACCAATCTCCTGCTCAGCCACAGGCTTGCCGCTCATAAATTTTTCCAGTTTCTCGATATCCTTATAGCTGTAGAATGCTAGACAGTGACCTTCCCCCCCATCACGTCCAGCCCTACCGGTCTCCTGATAGTAACTTTCAATACTCTTCGGGATGTCGTTGTGGATAACGAAACGTACATCGGGTTTATCGATTCCCATACCGAAGGCTATGGTAGCAACCACAACATCTGCATCCTCCATAAGGAACATGTCCTGATTTTTCACGCGGGTCTTGGCATCCAGCCCCGCATGATAAGGAACTGCTTTAATGCCATTTACCTGTAAGGTCTGTGCCAGCTCCTCCACGCGCTTCCTACTCAAACAATAGATAATACCACTCTTACCCTCGTTCTGTTTCACAAAACGGATAATATCGGCATCCACATTCTTGGTCTTCGGACGAATTTCATAATAGAGATTAGGTCTATTAAAGGAAGCTTTAAACGTATTGGCATCTTGGATACCCAGGTTTTTCAAAATATCCTCCTGAACCTTGGGAGTTGCCGTTGCTGTTAGTCCGATAATAGGAATATCATCGCCTAAGCGCTTAATGATCTTTTTTAGGTTTCTATATTCTGGACGGAAATCATGACCCCATTCACTAATACAATGAGCTTCATCGATAGCAACGAAGGATATCTTGACCGTTCTAAGGAAATCGATGTTTTCTTCCTTCGTAAGGGACTCGGGTGCTACGTACAACAATTTGGTAACACCATGAATGAGATCCTGTTTTACTTTTTTGATTTCAGTTTTGGTTAATGACGAGTTCAATACATGTGCGATACCTTCTTCAGAAGAAATCGAACGAAGGGCATCTACCTGGTTCTTCATCAAGGCAATCAAAGGGGAAACCACAATGGCGGTTCCCTCCTTCATCAAGGCCGGCAACTGATAACATAAAGACTTTCCGCCACCGGTGGGCATGATGACAAAGGTATTGTGACCGGACAAGACACTTTTGATGACATCCTCCTGAAGTCCCTTAAAGGAACTGAATCCAAAATACCTCTTTAGGGATGAATATAATTCGGTTTCCTTAACGCTCGTTTCCATACTGACTACAAACCGAGAACTTCAAAATAAATTGTAGGAACTCGATAACAATTGTACTTTTGCAACCTATTGGGTTTTTAGGAATCTAATAGGTGATGAAGTGGAAAGCAATTTAAACTTTCCTCTATTTAAAGATAGGAATTTCTATATAAGAAACAAACATATAAAAGTCGAATATTTTGAATCAGCTCGATAGAATCGTTCAGGTTGCCCGAAAAACCATAGAAACGGAAGGAAACGCCATTTTAAATCTTTCCAGCCTGATTTCCAGTGAGTTTGCAGAAGCCGTTCGATACATCTTTGAATCGGAAGGTCGGGTAATCGTTACTGGCATTGGTAAAAGTGCAAACATCGCAACCAAGATTGTTGCTACTTTAAATTCGACCGGCACACCGGCTATTTTTATGCATGCCGCCGATGCTATTCATGGGGATTTGGGGATCATTCAAAAAAACGATACGGTTATCTGCATTTCTAAAAGTGGAAATACTCCAGAAATTAAGGTTTTGGTTCCCCTTATAAAAGCCAGTGGTAACAAACTTATGGGACTTACCTCAAACAGAGATTCTTTCCTCGGGCAGCAAAGTGATTTTGTATTGCACGCCTTTGTGGAAAAAGAGGCCTGTCCCAACAATCTGGCCCCAACCACAAGTACTACAGCACAGTTGGTGATTGGGGATGCCCTTGCCATGAGCCTGTTGGATTTACGTGGTTTCTCCAGCAAGGACTTCGCACGTTTTCACCCAGGCGGATCCCTTGGAAAAAAGCTCTACCTTAGGGTTCGGGATTTGACTTCCCTGAATGAAAAGCCTCAGGTAAGCCCAGACACCGACATCAAAAGAGTGATCGTTGAAATCTCGGAAAAATTGCTGGGCGTCACGGCTGTTGTGGAAGACGATAAAATTGTGGGGATTATTACAGATGGGGATTTGCGTAGAATGTTGACCAAGGTGGATAATATTGCAGGGCTTACCGCAAAGGATATCATGACAAAGAATCCCAAAAAAATCAACAGCAATGCCATGGCGATAGAGGCTATGGAAATGATGGATAGAAATGGCATTACTCAGATTCTAGCTGAAAAAGATGGGAAATACGAAGGAGTAGTTCACATTCATAACCTAAGCAAAGAAGGTATCATTTAATGGCACTACAGGAAACCTTGAATGAGGAAAAGGAAATGTCCTTTTTGGACCACCTGGAAGAATTGCGGTGGCACCTCATTCGTTCTACTTTTGCTGTGGTCATTTTGGGTGTTGTTGCCTTCATCATGAAGGATTTTATTTTCGACTTCATCATTTTCGGACCCAAAAAAGCCAGCTTCCCAACGTATCGTATTCTCTGTGCATCGGCACAGGCCATTGGGCTGGATAGCTTTTGTTTCACCGAATTACCCTTCCGTATCCAAAGCAGAACCATGTCCGGGCAGTTTTCAGCGCACATTTGGACGTCTATTACAGCAGGTTTTATCATTGCTTTTCCCTATGTGATTTATGAATTCTGGAAATTCATCAGTCCGGGGCTGCATAGCAATGAGCGCAGGAATGCAAAAGGCTTCATCTTTGCTTCTTCGTTCCTATTCTTTTTGGGGGTATTATTTGGTTATTATGTAGTTACCCCTCTTTCTATCAATTTCTTGGGAACCTATCAGGTGAGCGATCAGGTATTCAACGATTTCGATTTAAGCAGTTATATCGGTCTGGTACGTGCCTGTGCCCTTTCCAGCGGCTTGATTTTTCAATTGCCTATTGTTATCTATTTCTTGACTAAAGTAGGCTTGGTAACTCCAGAAATGATGCGCAAGTATCGCAAGTTTGCTTTGATCATTGTTTTGATTATTTCTGCAGTGATAACTCCGCCCGATATTGCTAGCCAAGTAATTGTAGCCATACCGGTACTGATTTTATATGAAGTAAGTATCATCATTTCCAGTCGCATAATAAAAAGGGAGAAAAAGAAACAAAAAACGACCGCCTAATGGGAAATCCAGTTGAAGAATTCAATGCCTATCGTTCGAAGATGAACGAAAAAATGCTCGAGGATAACAA
>CAZOSF010000023.1:0-31915 GCA_964582415.1 uncultured Alteromonas sp. | reverse complement strand
AAAGTGGTGGGAATTATTGGCTATGGGAGAATGGGGAAAGCTTTTGCAAAAAAGCTGAAAGGATTTAACTGCACTACCATTTGTTACGATATTAAAGAGGAGGTTGGAAATAAGAACGCCACACAGGTTTCATTGCAGACCCTTTTCGATATGACAGATGTATTGAGTCTTCATGTACCTTGGACTCCAGAAACCCATCGGATGGTAAATAGTGCTTTTATTAATCGTTTCAAAAAACCCTTTTGGTTGCTGAATACAGCTCGGGGTAAATGTGTGGTTACGGAAGACTTGGTGGAGGCATTAAAGAAAGGAGCCATATTAGGCGCTGGCCTGGACGTTTTGGAATATGAAAAGGTATCTTTCGAATCCTTGTTTACCCAAGACACCCCACATGCATTAAAGGAACTAATGAAGATGGATAACGTATTATTGACACCGCATATTGCCGGATGGACTGTAGAAAGCAAGGTAAAATTGGCGGAAGTCATCTTCGAGAAAATCATGGATGCATTTCCACCCCCAAAATCATGACCAAAACGGTAATTACTTTCTCTGGGATTGTGGTCGCTTTGTTGCTCCTCTTTCAACTCAGTCAATACTCAATCGGTATGGGAAATTGGCGATGGGAACTTGTCCTTGGAAGTATCGCATTGGTTTTTCTGGGACTTGGCTGGCACCTACGTCCCAAAAAAGTAAAGGTCATTTCTCAGGAAATTTTTCAACAAGACATCAAAAAGTTACAACAACTGGGAATCAGTAAAAGAGAAGTGGAAATCCTTCAAAAGGTTTCAGAAGGTTTGTCCAACAAAGAAATTGGAGATGTTCTCTTCGTTTCGGAAAACACGGTAAAAACACACCTTTCAAATCTTTTTATCAAACTGGATGTTAAACGGAGAACCCAAGCAGTACAAAAGGCAAAGGAATTGCATCTAATTCCGTAAATTCCTCCTACGAAAGTAGTATTGTTTGATTTAGTACTTTCGTATGAGCCCAAAACAACCTAGCCTTCCTACTTTGGTACAAAATTTTTAGATATGAAATCAACCCTTTTACGATATGGCGGTTATGCGTTTATAACGGCCATGCTTTTGTTTTTTATCGCCCTTTATTTTTTTGGGGATATGGATTACGGCACCCAAGAGGTCCTTGGCTATTTAAGCATGGTGCTTTCCCTTTTATTTATTTATCCTGGAATAAAACACTTTCGGGATTCTGAAAACGGAGGCTCGGTTTCCTTTGGGAAAGCCTTTCTTGTAGGATTGCTCATTGCTGTTTTTGCGGGAATCGGCTTCGGGATCATCGATTACCTATTCACCACAGTAATCAATCCGGATTTCCTTCAGGAATATATGAGTCACCAATTGGCTGAAATGGAAAAAACCCTTTCCCCAGAAGAATTTGAAACTCAAAAAGCGTTATTGCAACAGCAAATGGAAGCCTATGGAAGCTCTGGTTTCATGGCGTTCATAATGTTTACTACGGTGGTACTTATTGGGATTGTTATTTCCTTGATCAGCGCACTTTTGTTACAACGAAAAAAATAAATCATGCAATACAAAGCATCCTCACCGGAAGCCTATTTAGATCAGATCCCTGAAGAAAGAAAAGCGGTAGTAGCTCGATTGAGACAAACCATCTTAGATCATCTGCCCGATGGATTTGAAGAAGGCATCTCCTATGGAATGATTGGATATGTCGTTCCCCATTCCCTTTATCCGAATGGATACCACTGTGATCCAAAACAACCGCTACCGTTTTTGAGTATTGCCTCCCAGAAGAACTTTATTGCTTTGTACCATATGGGCATATATGCAAAAAAAGAGCTATTGGATTGGTTCGTGGCGGAATATCCTAAACACTGTAAAACCAAATTGGACATGGGGAAAAGCTGTGTGCGTTTTAAAAAGATGGACGATATCCCATTCGATTTAATTGCACAGCTCAGCTCAAAAATGACCCCAGAGGAATGGATCAACCAATATGAAGCAGCCTTCAAAAAAAAGTAAATTATGAAAAAAAGAGTAACAGGCATTGGCGGATTGTTCTTTAAATCATCCAATCCCGACGCTTCCAAAGAATGGTATCGAAAACATTTAGGATTGAATACCGATCAATGGGGATGTACCTTCTGGTGGAAAGACAAAAACGGTGAGGAGGCAAGCACGCAATGGAGCCCCTTTCCTCAAGACACCAATTATTTTGCTCCCTCACCAAAAGAATTTATGTTCAACTATAGGGTGGAAAATCTTGAAGAACTGCTCAAAGTTTTAAAGGAAGAGGGGGTAACTGTCGTGGGTGAAATGGAAACCTATGATTATGGTAAATTTGGATGGATTATGGACAATGACGGCAACAAAATTGAGCTTTGGGAGCCAAAAGATGCTGTTTTCAAAGAAAACGAAAAACAGGCTTAAACACTTCTCTATTAGGTGATTAATTCATACTTTTAAAGGAAATCACAACATCATTACGCATGTCCGATCAACCCAAAGGTAGTTTTGAGGACGAATTACGTGATTCGGCCAAAAAATTAGAGGAAGAAGCAAAAAAAGCTGCAAAGGAATTTCGAGAAAGCTGGAATGAAACCACACAAAGCAGCGAAAACAAAAAGATGCTCGCAGGTATCTTAGCCATCTTATTAGGAGGGTTTGGTATTCACAAATTCATTTTGGGATACAATCGAGAAGGCGTGATTTTAATCATCTTAACTCTTGGGCTAACTATCCTGACTTTAGGTACCGCTGGCTGGGTAGTTTGGGTAGTAACCATAGTGGAAGGCATCATTTACTTAACAAAAACGGATACCGAGTTTTATGAAACGTATCAACTGAACAAGCGACCTTGGTTTTAATCCTAGTTTAAGGATTATTATCCTTGCGTTTGAAAATAAAAAGAGCCTCCCATGGGAGGCTCTTTTATTCTGTATCGAACGGATTACATCCCCATCAGATAGTTCATCAAACCAGTAAAGTCACCATATACTTGTTGATAGAGAATTTTACCCTCTTCGTTGAAATCGAAGGATTCATACAACAAAATGGTTCCCGATTTTGCCTCCGTGGAATCTGTTGCAGTGCGGGTTACTTCCCAAGCACAATAGTGTCGAACCGATCCGTCCATCTTTTTAGTATCAGAATTCACCCCTGGCAAAAGCTGAGGTTCATTCAATAATTTAAAATCGAAATACTGCCACATCTGTTGGTCCATAGCCATCATTTCGGATTTGCTAATGCTGTCTTTTTTAGCTCCAAAGCCCGTATCCAACATCACAAAATCGTCGGCATACATAGAGTAGTCCAAATTTTCATTCTGCCAGCCTGTTAAGTTAGCCAATACGGTTTGTGAATTGGTCGCGAAAGCTGCTTCAGCAACAGCCATGGCAGCAGCCTCCGGATTCTCGGATTCGCTTTTGCAGCCTACAAGTATCAATAGTAGGGATGCGCTGATTAGAAATTTTCTCATAAGATTATTGATTGGTTGATTGTATTAAAGGTATGATAAATAACTGATTATGTGTTTTTTAGCCATTATTTTATTTGATCTCATCGAAATTGCATCTACATAAAAGGATGTAAGTGCTTAATTTTCTTATATTTAGAGGAACTAACTAAACCAACCGTACCTCATGATGAAGGTATTAGATTGTAGCATCATCTATCTATTACTTTTGTTTTCAGCAACTTATTGAAATAGCATCGTAGGTATGAGCGCTTACATATGAAATTAAAACAGGCAGCTTTCTTTGCGTTTGTTCTAAGCCTCGTCTTCACCTTTGCTTGGGAATATTATTGGCGATCCGCGGGGAGAATCCCCAATGTAGATGACAATAAGGATCTTTGGGCCATAGAGCGCAGTAAGCTGGATGATCCTTCTTCCGAACAAGTCGTTTTTGTGGGGTCTTCCCGAATTCTTTTCGATATTCAAAAACCAGTTTGGCGTGCCAATACGAATACCGAACCTGTAATGTTGGGAATACAAGGTTCCACTCCCTTACCGCAAATCAAAAATCTCTTGGAGGCGAGTGCGTTTCGTGGCACCATTATCGTTGGGGTTACCCCAGATATTTTCTTTTGGGCCGAAAATCCCCAAGGGTTCTTATGGAATCGTGCACAATCGGCTATAGATTATTACTATGAACGAACTCCTGCTCAACGAATCAACCATCAATTATCCAAACCCCTACAGACTCACTTAGCTTTTTATCGGGATGGCATGGAAGCTTGGGATGACGATGTCGACCTTAAAACACTGCTGAAACAGCTTCGTTTTGGAGATCGCGGTGGCCCTTTACCTCCTCCGTTTTATCGATTCGAGAATACCGCTTTCGATAGAAACGTGGAAATGTCACAGGAAACAGAACAGGATACCACCTTGGCGAACTCGGTAATAAAAGCTTGGGGATTGGACGAATGGGAAAAAGAAAAGGACGATGCGGAAAAGTACAAAAAACTTGAGGATGATCTTCGGAGTTGTCGTAAAAAAACAATGGCCTATTTCTTGAAATATTCCAATGCCTATGTGGAAGCAGGAGGAAAAATCATTTTGGTACGTTGTCCTTCAGCAGGGCAATACCGAGAACTTGAAAAAAGAGATTTCCCTCGCGAAATGTTCTGGGATTCCTTGGTGCAGAAAACCCAATTCCCTGCCTATCATTTCGAAGACTATCCCCAACTTAGGGATCTCAACCTTCCTGAACTGTCGCATTTGGCCAAGGATGATGCCGACTATTTTACCGAAGAACTCATCAAGATCCTAAAACAGGATGGACATTTACCTAAAACACAAAACTGACCCCTATGCTTTTTAACTCCCTCAGCTTTGTCGTTTTTCTGATAGTTGTCCTTCTCCTCTACTACAGTCGGTTTTTGAATTGGACCAATAAGAAACGGATGCTTTTATTTGCCAGTTACGTCTTTTACGGACTCTGGAATCCGCCGTTGGTAGTCTTACTCTGGATCTCGACGGTAGTCGATTGGCAAGCAGGTAAAAAACTGGCCGTGGAAGAAAATCCAAAGCGCCGAAAGCTTTGGTTGCTAGCCAGTATGGTTGTAAACTTAGGTTTCCTAAGTTTCTTCAAATACGGGAATTTTCTTTTGGAAAACTTTACCATGGTCCTGCAAAGTCTTGGCCTAAAATATGAGGCGCAACCCATGGACATCATTTTACCGATGGGGATTTCCTTTTACACTTTCCAGACCATGTCATATACTATCGATATGTACTTGAAACGCACGGAACGGGCCCGAACCTTTTTGGATTTCGCTTTATATGTGACCTTCTTTCCACAGCTAGTTGCTGGCCCGATAGTAAGAGCACAAGACCTGATAACACAATTCTATCATGAAAAGCGGGCCACCATTGAACAATTTTTGTGGGGACTCTTTCTGCTTACCATCGGTCTTTTTCAAAAAGTAGTATTGGCAGACACCTTGCTTTCGAGTACTGCCGACAGCGTCTTTAAGAATAAGGAGGCCTTGAATGTTTTGGATGCATGGTCGGGCACTTTGGCCTTTTCCGGGCAAATCTTTTTCGATTTTGCAGGGTATAGTACCTGTGCAATAGGGATATCACTCATGTTGGGCATCATTCTACCAGATAACTTCAAATATCCTTATGGTTCCATCGGTTTTTCAGATTTATGGCGACGCTGGCATATCTCCCTTTCCAGTTGGCTGCGGGACTATCTTTACATTCCTCTCGGGGGAAATCGTCACGGAATTTTAAGAATGTACATCGCTTTGATGCTTACCATGCTTCTGGGTGGCTTATGGCATGGGGCGGCATGGACTTTTGTAGTCTGGGGTGCTTTGCACGGTATCTACTTGGTAGTGGAACGCATGCTTCGAGGTTCTATAAAATTGAAATTGAATGCATGGAACAGTATCCTCTTCGCTTTGCTCACCTACACCTGTGTGAACATTACTTGGGTCTTCTTTCGAGCAAGGGAATTCAGCACTGCTAAGAACATGATTATGTCTATGTTTTTTATGAACCCAGAAGGAGAAAAAATTCTAAATAGCTTCGATATTTTGAAGGTAATGGTAGTGGTAGGAGGCCTGTTTATCTGCCACTATCTCATGCGCAACACCTCCATGAAAGCGGTATTTTCCAAAACCAATACGTGGGTCTTTGGATTGTTTTGGGCATTGTTGGCTTTCGGTATCATCATTTCCCAAGGAAACGGAGAACAGTTCATTTATTTCCAATTTTAAAAGCGAGGCTTCATGAATATTTTCAGAAAAGTGAGAAAAGAATTGGCGGCCGAAAATAAAGCGGCGAAATATACTCGTTATGCGATTGGGGAAATCGCCTTGATCATTTTCGGTATCCTGATAGCCCTTCAGATACAGAATTGGAATGAAAATCGAAAACAAGACGCACGGTTCAAGGATATCATGAACAAAATATATACAGCCCTAAAGGATGATCTGAGCAACATAGATCGAACCATGGATTTTGCAAGGTTTAGTATTCAAAACTGTGATTTTATACTTTCGGAAAGTGATACCATTCCAACGGTGAATAAAATACATGCCATATTCAATTCATACAATGGGGAGACCAATGCATTTAGTACCGATGTGGAATTTTACGCCAGCTATTTCAACAATCAGTTTAAAAAAGAAGGGCAGTCCTCTATTGCAATGCAAGTCTTGGGATACTTAAAAGCCTCCGAAAATACTTGGAAGGAGAACTCCACCTTCAAAAGTGGTGCATTGATGAAATATGTGGTCGACCAAGGAATACCATACCCTATGGTAAACGAGAAAAAAGTAAATGAAGGCTTTGATATCTTCGACAACAATTTCTATTCGGAAGAACAACTACAGCATTTTGAACAGATTATTCGAGAATATCGATTTCGAGCCTCCCTATTTGCCTACAGAACCATCATGATTTACAAAGCCCAGGGGCTATTCTCCTTACAATCGGAAGTAAAGTCGCTAATGGCCAAAATTAAAAATCACTATCCGGACGTGCGGATTTTATTTCAAAACGTGGGTATCATTGGTACTTCCTTAGATGGATTCGACAATGTAGGGGCGCATTCCACCCCTATGATTGAAACCCAACCTGAGAAAAGTATTTGGGAGACGACTCTACACTTAAAAAAGGGAAGGGTCAAATTTCGATGTAACGACAGCTGGACACAAAACTGGGGGGCTCCGTTTTATGATGTCCCCAATGTCTTGCAGTCGGAAGCCATTAAAGATGGAGCCGATATCCCCATTGAAGCGGAAGGCTCCTACCACATCACCCTAAACCTTACCGATTTTACGTATTCTTTCGAAAAGCTCTCCAACTAAATTGCTTATATTTAATGAATTACAACCAAAATATCCAACTACATGAAACGCATCTCTTTCCTACTTTTAACCTTATCGATCTTCGGATGTAAACAAAATGGCGCCCCTAAACACCAATTGGGGGTGGTCAATTTGGAAATCAGTGGAAAGAAAGCGGCCATTCCTCATTTTGAGGAGGGTTTGTTATTACTTCATTCGTTTGAATATGATGACGCCCGAGAGGCATTTCTAAAAGCTCAAGAACTCGACTCCAACATGCCTATGGCGTATTGGGGGGAAGCCATGACCTACAACCATAGCTTATGGTCCGAACAAGATTATGAGGAGGCTACTGCTGCTTTGGCAAAGTTGGAGGGTTTTTCTTATGAAAACTTTTCCAGTGAATTGGAACAAGATTTTATAAAGGGCGTTAAAATTCTCTACGCCCCTAAAACCGAAAAAAATGAGAGAGACAAAAATTATGCTGGTTTTATGGAATCCCTCTTTCAAAAATACCCAGAATCACATGAAGTTGCTGCCTTCTATGCCCTATCCCTTCTTGGATCCGTTCCAGAGGGAAGGGACGAGGAAATCTATGGCAAAGGTGCTGTCATTGCCCAAGGAATTTTAAAGGAAAACCCCAACCATCCGGGAGCCCTACACTACCTAATACACTCATATGACGATCCCAATCATGCAACCTTAGCACTGGATGCCGCCCATGCCTATTCACAGGTAGCACCGGATGCCAGTCATGCTTTGCACATGCCTTCCCATATTTTTGTGGCCATGGGCATGTGGGACGAAGTGGTGGCCTCCAATATCGATTCCTATGAAGCCAGTTTGATGCGAATGAAGGAAAAGGAGTTGGGGAATGATGCCCGCGGCTATCATGCCTATCATTGGTTGGAATACGGCTATCTGCAACAAGGACAGGTTGAGGAAGCCGAAAAAATGGTGTGGGACATGCAAAAATATGTCTCAGAAACACCCTCCATTAGGGCAAGGGTTCATATGGTTTTCTTAAAAGGGACCTATCTGGCCGAAACCGGGGACTGGAAGCATCCCATCGCAGATATTGAGGTGGATGTTTCCGATTTGAATGTGGCCATCCGAGGACAATACCATTTTTTAGAAGGCATGAAGGCCTACGATATAGGCGACGCAAAATCATTGGATAGCATCATCAAGGTACTGGAACAGGATTACGACCGTGGAAGCTTTTTAGTAACCAACGGCAGTGCAAAACTTTGTTCTAGTGTAGGAAGGGGAGATATTACAAAAACCGACCTGCAGTATTCGCTCATTCAACGGGAGCAATTACAAGCACTCCGAGCCGATTTGGCAGGAAATCCTAAAGAAGCGGAGGCCTATTTTCTTTCTAGCATTGAAGGGGAAAATGGCGTAAGCTACAGCTATGGCCCCCCATTTATTCAAAAGCCCACACGTGAGTTCTATGCCGACTGGTTGGCGAAGCAGGGACGTTTTGAAGAAGCGAAGGAACAATATGTCTTAAATCTGGAAAGAGCCCCAAAAAGAAAGCGTCTTTTGGAAGGCATTGAATTTTCAGAAGCTCAATTGAATTAACCAAATCCGGTATTTATCATCTCAGTAAAAAGCAGTACATTCAAAAAAATTATCAGCCATGACTCCACCATCCAACAAATGGACCAAATCCGAATTGCAGACCTACATTTTATTATTGTGTGCCAGTGCCGATGGTTCGGTGGATGAAAAAGAATTACGGCTGATTCAGGAAAAAACAGATGCAGCCACCTTCGAAAAAATGCGTCAGGAGTTTTCGGTAGGTAGCGAGGAGGAACACTTGCAGAAAATCGATGACCAAATCCAGCATTTGGATTACTCCCAAATGGAGTTGGCCGAGTTTCGTCGGGAAATGTATGAGATTTTCTTTGCCGACTGCGATTTCAAGCGTATGGAACGAAACCTGGATCGTATTCTCGACAACATTTTGTACTGAAAACCATCCTCTTTGGATTTGGCTTAGGTAGACAGCCGAATTGATCCTACTAAACAGAATAAACTTGCTCCTTTTATTTGATACCATAAAGCGAATGTTCACAAAATTGGTTCTTCAAAAAATACTTTTTTTGCTTATAGCTCTGCTCCTGGTGTTTTCTGTGGCTTGTAAAAATGAGGCTTCCCTGCCCGACCCTTTAGAAGCAGGTTGGCAAGGGGAAAAAGTCTGTGAAGTACTTACGGAAAATGATGAAATCCGAGTATTGAAATGTACCTTTCCTCCAGATGTGGGTCATGAGAAGCATGTCCATCAACCCCATTTTGGATACACATTAAGGGGAAGCCGATTTAGAATTACGGATGAAACAGGAACTCGAGAAATGGATGTTCCTTCAGGATATGATTTTTACAAAAGTGAGATTACCATCCATGAAATCCAGAACATCGGGGATAGTACTGGGGTATTTTTAATCATCGAACCCAAATAGCATGAAACCACTTAAAAAAAACATGGGCACTTTGGATCGCCTACTTCGATTTGTCATAGCCTTCGTCATAGGCTATTTATACCTTGATGGTGTTATTCACGGAACTTTGGCCTTTGTCCTTCTGCTCTTTTCCGTCGCAACAGTATTCACAGGGCTCTCCGGCTACTGTCCATTATATCCTATTTTCGGCTGGAATACGTGCAAGAGGAAATAGGTTTATTCCTCTTCCTCGCTTTTGGTGAGGTATTTCTTTTCCAATTCGGCTTGGAATTCTTCCATTACTGGCTTAACTGTGCTTTCCGGTAAATCTGCAATACGGATATACATCAAGCCATCCACTGCATTGTTGAAAAGTGGGTCTACATTGAAGGCCACCACCTTGGCGTTTTGTTTGATGTATTTTTTGATGAGCACTGGCAATCTCAAACTTCCCGGTTCTACCTCATCGATAATTTTATCGAACTTATTCAAATCGGCCTCGGTTTCATCGAAGATGAAGTCCTTGTCCGCATCCTTCAACTTCACCTTATACTCCTTCTTTGGATTGATATACTGGGCGATGTATGGATCATAATAATTCGACTTCATGAACTCGATCATCAAGCTCTTACTGAATTCCGAGAATTTGTTTGAGATGCTCACCCCGCCGATAAGGTATTTATGTTCGGGATGTCGCAAGGTTGTATGGACAATCCCTTTCCATAAAAGAAATAATGGCATAGGGCGTTGTTGGTATTCCTTGATGATGAAAGCCCGTCCCATTTCAATCGACTTGCTCATCATGTCATACAATTCTGGCTCAAATCGGAACAGATCCTGCAGATAAAATCCATCGATTCCAAAACGTGCATAAATCTGAGACCCCAATCCCATACGATACGCTCCGGCAATCTTCTTAGTATCACCATCCCAAAGGAACATGTGGTGATAGTAAGAATCAAATTTATCCAAATCGGTCGCATTGTTAGTGCCCTCTCCCACTTCCCTGAAAGTGATTTCACGCAATCTTCCAATTTCCTGTAGAATGTTTGGGATTTGATGGGCCTCCGCCAAGAAGACCTCATAATTTTTACTCACCAATAAACGCTTGTCATCCTTTCTTAAGGCCTCTACTTCGGCCTCCATGGATTTTACCGGAATAGGTCCAGCAATCTTCTTCGGAGGTTTTGGAATCTTTAAGGATTTTGGAATAGTATCTAAAATATTTTTCTTCTGAAAAGGATTGGCGAGTACATACGTTTTCTTTCTAAGGAATTCTGTAAACTCATCCAAGCCTTGGTGTTCGGATTGATCATGCACCGAAATTGGGTTTCCTATACGAACTTTTATCACACGTTCTTTCTGCGTGAGCAATTCTGAAGGCAATTTAGCCGTTCGGAGGGTGTCGCTCAGTTTGGCCAAACGATAAAACAATTTGCTGTTCTTGGCGTGAAAATAAATAGGCACCACAGGAACTTCTGCTTTCTTTATCAATTTCATGGCAGCCACCTCCCAAGGACGGTCTACCAATAACCTTCCATCTCTATAGGTAGACACCTCACCTGCAGGGAATATACCCAATGGGTGACCCTCTTGGAGATGATGTAGGGCCGACTTGAATCCCATCACGCTGCTTTTGGTATCCTTATGATTCTCAAAAGGATTCACAGGCATGACATAGGGTTTCAACGGTTCGATACGGTGCAACAGAAAATTGGCAATAATCTTGTAATCCTCTCGGTGCTCCAATAATAATTTCAGCAATAAAATACCATCAATCCCACCCAAAGGGTGATTTGATATGGTAATGAAAGGACCCTTGGCAGGAATTCGCTTTAGGTCTTCCTCTGGAATTTCAAAATTGATTTCGAATTCATCCAACAAAGCATTGATAAACTCAAGATCATGCAGATGTTTATTTCGATCGTAGATTTTATTCAGCGTGGAAAGCTTCAAAAGCTTCATCAATACCCAACCCATGGAAGTCCCGATAAATCCCAGGTTGTCGACCTTAATGGCCTTGGCAACTTCTTTGGCATTAACTAATCCCATGTCAGGTTTGGTTGTGGTTGCGTTACTGAAATGCGAATCACAAATATAGCGAAACGAAACAAACTCTTAGCCTACTCATTTACAACCAATTGCACCGTTTCACTGCTTTCTTGTTTCAACAAAACTTCTTTGTCTTCCGTGAGTGACTGAATTTCAACAGGTTTGCTATGTCGAATGGTATACAAAGTCACTCCATAATAGACTACTACTTTAAAGCGTTCCCGAAGCTTGGTGAGTAAGGGCTCTAGATTGTTGTATTTATTATCGATGCAGACAGAAAAACTAATGGCCGAATTCTGGATCAACTCTACCTTCATTTTGTATCGGTGCAACAAATTGAATACCTCGCTAATGTTGTCTTCCATCATAAAACTAAAATCCAGAGAGGATAAGGAAACAAGCACTTGATTTTTCTTGAGGATAAAACAAGACACCAAGGGTTCTAAGAGAACCCCTTTCCCCACGCAGGTACCTGGAGCTTCAGGGTTCAAGAAGGATTTAACATAAAGCGGGATTTCCTTTCGCTGTAAAGGCTGTAATGTCTTTGGGTGAATTACGGAAGCACCATAAAAGGCCAATTCGATGGCCTCCCTGTACGAAATATGATTCAGTAGTTGAGTGTTTGAAAAATAGCGTGGGTCGGCATTCAAAACGCCAGGAACATCTTTCCAAATGGTCACACTTTCGGCGTTCAAACAATAGCCAAAAATAGCGGCCGTATAGTCACTCCCCTCACGTCCTAAGGTCGTGGTAAAATTGTTGGTATGCTCTGCCCCAAGAAATCCTTGGGTAATCGTAATTCCTTTTGTTGAAACAATTTCCTGTATGTGTCGTTGGGTTTCCTCCCAGTCCACGCGTGCATCACGGTAATAATCATCGGTTTTGATACACTGACGTACATCCAGCCAATCGTTCTTCATTCCTTCCTCATAGAGGTAATGTGAAACGATAGCGGTAGAAATCAGCTCCCCATAACTCACCACCTGATCGTAAACGAAGGCATGGTTTTTCGATTTGTTGGTATCCAAAAAGGAACGCAATTCCTGAAATCGCTTTTGAATCTTTGAATGAATGGTATCCATGCTGTTTGGAAACAACTCTTGAAGAATCTTGGTGTGATAATCAAAAACAGCCGCAAGACTTGCTTCCAATTCTTCCGGTTGGGAAATATGATTTTCAACCACTACTTCCAAGGCATTGGTTGTTTTGCCCATAGCCGACACCACAACTACGAGGTTTCTTTCCCCCGTTTGCTGCAGTACCTTATAAACATTTCGTACCCCTTCGGCATCTTTCACAGAGGCACCACCAAATTTGAATATTTTCATGATTTCAAAAACTTATCCAAGGCCTCCCCACGCATATGTACCGGCCGCCAATCGTGCATAAGGGTTGCCCCCGATTTTTCATAAAATTCAATGGCTGGGGTGTTCCAATCCAAAACCTCCCAGTTGACTCGTTTTACGCCCAATTCCTGGGCATATTCCAAAACACGTCGGTATAAGGCAGAGCCAATTCCTCTTCCACGCATAGATTCCCGTACAATCAAATCTTCCAAATGGACCACTTTGCCTTTCCACGTAGAAAACCGTAAATAGGTCAGTGCCATTCCCACAATCGTACCGTCCACCTCTGCCAAAAAGCAATGAAACTGAGGATGTTCCCCAAAACCAGCGGCTTCCAATTCGGCAACCGTCACTTCCACCTCTTGAGGTTCCTTCTCAAATTCAGCTAATTCTTGAATGAGTTCCAGCACCTGTGGCATGTCTTCCTTTTGAGCCTCCCGAATGTGTATCTCCATGATTTGGTTTTGGGCTACAAATATCGTTTCAATTTCTTAAAATTACCGATATTTGCTTCAAATTCACAATACTTCCACCATGATGCCTCAGAAGAATACCACCCTCGGTGAATTTATCATTGAAAATCAAAATGAATTCAAATACTCCTCGGGAGAATTATCACGCCTTATCAATTCGATTCGCCTCGCGGCCAAAGTGGTAAATCATGAGGTAAATAAAGCGGGATTGGTAGATATTTTAGGAGGTGCTGGGGAGACAAATGTACAAGGGGAAGATCAGCAAAAATTGGATGTCTACGCCAACAATGCTTTTATCAGAACCTTGACCAACCGGGAAATTGTTTGTGGAATTGCGAGCGAGGAAGAAGATCATTTTATCACCATTAAAGGACGAAACGGACAAAACGAAAACAAATATGTTGTTTTGATCGATCCCTTGGATGGTTCCTCCAATATTGATGTGAATGTTTCTGTAGGAACCATTTTTTCTATTTACCATCGTGTGACGCCCCAAGGGACCCCCGTTACTTTGGAAGATTTCCTTCAACCTGGAAACAAACAAGTAGCAGCAGGGTATATCATCTATGGAACATCAACTATGATTGTCTATACTACGGGGCATGGCGTAAATGGATTTACCCTAAATCCTGCACTGGGCACCTATTACCTTTCACATCCCAATATGCGATTCCCGGAAGATGGTAAAATTTATTCGGTGAACGAAGGGAATTATGTGCATTTTCCTCAAGGGGTAAAAGACTATATCAAATACTGTCAAAAGGAAGAGGGTGATCGTCCTTACACCTCCCGCTATATCGGTTCGTTGGTGTCCGACTTTCATAGAAACATGATAAAAGGAGGTATTTACATCTATCCGAACACCTCCAAGGACCCTAATGGAAAATTGCGGCTTTTATACGAATGTAACCCCATGGCTTTTATTGCCGAACAAGCAGGAGGCGAAGCAAGTGATGGTTTCCGGAGGATTCTGGACATACAACCCACAGAGCTACACCAACGCACACCATTCATCTGTGGTAGCAAAAATATGGTGCAAAAAGCAGAAGGGTTCATGCAACAACACGAACCCTCCTGAATACATTATTAAATTGCTTACTTTCTGCGCTCTAAAAGGTATTGGTAATCCTCTAAATCCAATCCTCCTTTGAAGATCTTAATCGATTTCTGAATCAGATCTTTTGCTACTTCTTCGGGATAACCCAATCCGATGGCATATTTTTCAATCAAAACGCGCTCCTCATCATCGATGGTATGATCGGCAAAAATGATTTTAAATAGGTCCAACATGCGTTCCAAACGCTCATCGGCAGATAGGGAAGGATGCACTGGATATCGAGTAGGGTCCTTAAGAACCTTTTTGAATTCGTCGTCGGTAATATTCAATTTCTGCGCCATGCGCTTCAGCAAGGTCATTTCGCTCTCGTCGATCTTGCTATCACTTGCAGCGATATTCACCATGGCGGCAAAATGTGCCAAGTTTTTACGGTGCAATCCACTCTCGAATAAATCTGTAAATGACATAGGGTTGTTTTAGAGTACAAATATAGGTTTTCAGATTCTTTTTTTCCTCAAAATTATAGCAAAAGTACCCTTATTTTTTTGCTCATGTACTGTGTTTCTTATCTTTGCGGCGCAATGAGCAAGTCGTTTGTGAATTCACTTTTCTCACAGTCTTCGGAAGTTCGAAAACTGCAGGAGGCTATTACCCAATCCGAAAAGAAAATTCAAGTCTCTGGCCTGGTAGGTTCCTCCCTTTCCTTGGTAATCTCACAATGTTTTCAAAAATTGGAACTCCCCTTTTTGATGATCCTCAACGATAAAGAGGAAGCTGCCTATCACTTAAACGATTTGGAACTTCTGCTCGGCGATCAAAACGTACTGTTCTATCCCGGAAGCTACCGTCGACCCTATCAAATTGAGGAGACAGACAATGCCAACGTTCTCCTTCGGAGTGAAGTTCTGAATCGTATCAATTCCCGTAAAAAACCAGCCCTGATCATTACCTATCCCGAAGCCCTTTTCGAAAAGGTGGTTACACGGAAGGAATTGGAACGCAATACCCTAAAATTGGGAGTAGGCAATGACCTTTCCATCGACTTCGTAAATGAGGTGCTTTTCGAATACCAATTCAAACGAACCGATTTTGTCACCGAACCAGGAGAGTTTTCAGTACGCGGAGGAATCTTGGATGTCTTTTCCTTTTCCAATGACGAGCCCTATCGAATCGAGTTTTTTGGGGATGAAGTGGAGAGCATTCGAACCTTCGATGTGGAAACCCAGCTTTCTAAGGAGCAGCTGAAAAAAGTGACCATCATTCCCAATGTGGAAAACAAGCACATGGAGGAGCAACGCGAAACCTTCCTTCAATATGTTGCCAATAAAACCGTCGTTGTCCTGAAAAATGAGGACATTTTCAGCAACAGTATCGACAAACTATTTCAGAAGGCAACAGCTTCTTTTGAAGAACTGGATTCCGAGATAAAACGCAGTGAACCCAAGGAATTATTCTGCACTTCCGAATTATTGAAATCGCAGCTTCAGGAATTCACCAAAGTATATTTGGCCACTACGGCTACTCAAGATGTCCCGATTCGATTTCAGACTACCCCGCAACCTTCCTTTAATAAGCAGTTCGATTTACTGATCAACCATCTCAACGAGAATACCGAGGATGGATTTACCAATTACATCTTCTGCAGTAGTGAATCCCAGGCCAAACGATTTCATGACATCTTCGAGGATGCCGAACAACATGTCGATCAATTTGAAACCATCGTATTCCCACTCTATCAGGGATTTCGCGATGATCATCAAAAAGTTGCGTGTTATACAGATCACCAAATCTTCGAACGCTACCACAAGTTTCAATTAAAAAATGGATACGCCAAGAAGCAAGCCATTACCCTGAAAGAGCTCACCAATCTTGAGGTTGGCGATTATGTGACGCATATCGACCATGGAATTGGCAAGTTTGGGGGGCTTCAAAAAATTATGGTGGAAGGGAAACCCCAAGAGGCTATCAAGCTGATCTATGGTGATCGGGATATTCTCTACCTCAGTATTCATTCGCTGCATAAAATCACCAAATATAACGGTAAAGACGGAGCTGTTCCGAAGATTTATAAACTGGGAAGTGCTGCTTGGAAAAAACTAAAGCAAAAGACCAAAACCAGGGTAAAGGAAATCGCCTTTAGCCTAATCGAACTTTACGCCAAAAGACGCCTGCAAAAGGGTTTTGCCTTTTCTCCAGATTCTTATTTGCAACACGAATTGGAATCCTCCTTTATCTATGAAGACACTCCCGATCAGATTACGGCCACAGAGGATGTAAAACGCGATATGGAGAGTGATCGCCCTATGGACCGCTTGGTCTGTGGAGATGTGGGATTTGGTAAAACGGAAGTTGCCATCCGAGCCGCATTCAAGGCGGTGGACAATGGCAAACAAGTAGCTGTTTTGGTGCCCACTACGATTTTAGCTTTCCAACACTTCAAAACCTTTTCCGAAAGATTGAGTGGTCTGCCCGTAAATGTGGATTACCTCAACCGCTTCCGAAGTGCCAAACAAAAAAAGGAGGTACTGGAAAATTTGAAGAGTGGCAGGTTAGACATTATCATCGGCACACATCAATTGGTGAATAATACCGATGCTTTTAAAGATTTAGGACTTTTGATCATCGATGAGGAACAGAAATTTGGGGTAGCGGTAAAGGACAAATTAAAAACCCTGAAAGAGAATGTCGACACCCTAACCCTTACGGCCACACCCATCCCAAGAACCTTACAATTCAGCTTGATGGCTGCAAGAGATCTTTCGGTAATCACAACCCCTCCGCCAAACCGTTATCCGGTAGAAACCCACGTAACTCGATTTTCGGAAGAGGTGATTCGAGATGCCGTACGCTATGAAATTTCAAGGGGGGGACAGGTTTTCTTCGTACACAACCGCATTGAAAATATCAAGGAAGTGGCCGGTATGATCCAACGCCTAGTTCCTGATGCAAAAATCGGCATCGGGCACGGTCAAATGGAAGGTAAAAAGTTGGAAGACTTGATGCTGGCATTTATGAACAACGAATTCGATGTATTGGTGTCTACTACAATCATTGAGAGTGGATTGGATGTTCCCAATGCCAATACCATCTTTATCAATAATGCCAATAACTTCGGATTGAGTGATTTGCATCAGATGCGGGGCCGCGTCGGCAGAAGCAATAAAAAGGCCTTCTGCTATTTCATCACGCCTCCATTTTCAGCCATGACCGATGAAGCCAGAAAACGCATCACAGCTTTGGAGCAGTTCAGTGATTTGGGCAGTGGATTCCATATCGCCATGAAAGATTTGGAAATTCGTGGTGCGGGCGACTTATTGGGTGGGGAACAAAGCGGTTTTATCAACGAGATTGGCTTTGAAACCTATCAAAAGATATTGGCAGAAGCCATTGAAGAACTGAAAGAAAAGGAATTCAAAGATTTATATGCCGGCACGGAACACGAAAAGAAAGATTTTATAAAGGAAACGGTTATCGACACCGACTTCGAATTATTGTTCCCAGACGACTATATCAACAATATTTCCGAGCGTCTGAGCCTTTACACCAAGCTGAATGAATTGAAAACCGAGGAAGAATTGCAGCAATTCGAGTTGGAACTTATCGACCGTTTTGGCCCGCTTCCAGAACCTGCCCAGGATTTGCTTACCAGCATGCGCATCAAATGGTTGGCCATTCATATGGGATTGGAACGCGTGGTGATGAAAAAGAAACGATTGGTAGGGTATTTCATCAGTGATCAGCGCAGTTCTTATTATCAAAGTCCGATGTTCGGCCACATCCTAAAGGTGGTTCAAGAAAATCCGCGATCGCTTCAACTGAAAGAGAAGCAGACTCGAAATGGATTACGACTCCTTCTAACCATAGAACACGTAAACAATGTAGATAAAGCCTTGAAGTCCTTACAGCCCTTTCAAAAGTGATAAAAGGCATTTTCGATATGCTCTAGCTGTTCTTCCTTCTTGTTTTTGAGAATAGCGATGATATCGAACCGTACTTCCACATCCCGATTATGGGAAACAACATAATGGTCGGCGGCCTTTACCAGTTGCTGTACTTTTCTTTTGGAAACAAAGGTTTGAGGATCACCGAAGGCAGCGCTATTCCGCGTTTTCACTTCCACAATAACCAAAGTCCCCGACTCCTTTTGTGCGATGATATCGATTTCTGCTTTTTGAAAGGTATAATTGCGTTCCAGAATGGAATAGCCCTGCTTCAAAAGATAGGCGGCGGCGAATTCTTCGCCCCATTCCCCGAGTTCGTTATGATAAGCCATGGCTAAAACCGGATTTCGACTTTCTTTTGAGTAGCTTCGATTGCCACCTTTTTCCCAAAAAACAAGGCCTGGTTATCCAATATATGCCCTGCTGGACATCCAAAATAGACGGGGAAATCATAGTCCTTAACGGCATCAAAAACAATTTCCTCGGCTGTCTTTCCAAACGGAACAATATTGTCATTCATATCGGTCATACCACCAACAACTAGGCCTGCCAAATGCTTTAACATACCATTGCGTTTTAGGTTTTGCATCATCCGGTCTACATGATAGAGGTATTCGTCCAAATCTTCCAAAAACAAGATTTTTCCATTGGTCTCCAAAGCACTTGGACTACCGCATAGGGAATACAAGATGGAAAGATTTCCTCCAACCAATGTTCCTTCCACCTTACCCATTCGATTTAAAAGATGGGTATTTTCGAAGGAAATGGAATAGTCCTCCCCGAAAAGCGCTATTCGGAGAGTCTCTAAAGTAGCCTTTGATTTCTTTTCAATATCCAACGGCATCTGGGCGTGCAAAGTTTGGATACCAAGCCGATGGACATGGCTGTGAAGTACGGTGACATCGCTATATCCCACAATCCATTTCGGATTTTTCAAAAAAGCTGTGAAGTCAAGGGAATCGATAATTCGCACCGTTCCATAGCCCCCTCGGGCACACCAAATTGCATGGATGGCAGGGTCGTCCAACATTTTTTGGAAGTCCTTTATTCGCAATTCGTCCGCTCCTGCAAACTGGTGTGCTTCCGCCCCGATGGTATCTCCAATCACGAAGTTGAGCCCCCATGATTCAAGAAGGTTTAGGGCAGGTTGCAAGTCCTGTTTGGTAAGTTTTCGGGCCGTGGATACGATTCCCACGGTATCCCCTTTTTGAAGAAAATTAGGTTGTTGCATGTATCTACTATTTCAAGGGGAGTGTCTTTAAAATTAAACCTTTTTCACGAAATTCCGGTCATAAGAACATATATCATTAATTTTCATACTTTTAGGCATGCCTCTAAATCGAATCCCATGGCTACTACCGTAACCTTCTCCTGCAATACAGCTACCTTGGATCCCTATGTGCCAAATGGTGGGAATCCCTGGAACGAATCCAAAGTGAAGCACGTATTTCGCCGTTTGGGATATGGTGCCAACTTGAACCGAATCAATTTGGCCCTTACACTCACCCCTTCCGAACTGATTGATAATTTGGTGGATGCCGCTGCCGGTGCCCCATTGAATGAGGATCCTATATGGGCCTACTACGCGTTGAGCGATTTCACCGATTTTGAAACAGAAAACCCCGAATACATCTTTGATTTTCGAATTACCATCGGAAATAACACACTCGTGCAAGACCTCAAAGGGCGTATCATCTTTTTTTGGCTGAATCATTTCGTAACCGAGTTGGAGACGTATTTCTATGCTCCATATTTGTTTCAATACTATCGAACCGCAGAGCTTCATGGACTCGGAAATTTTAAAACTCTGGCACATGCTATGGGTTTGACACCCGCTATGCTTTTATATTTGAATGGCTTCGAGAATACCAATATCGAACCCAACGAAAACTATGCGAGGGAGCTTTTTGAATTATTTACTTTGGGTGAAGGGAATGGATACACCCAGGAAGACATTGTGGAAACTTCCAAAGCACTCACTGGTTATAACCACTGGGATGAACCGGGCGGACCGATATATTTTAATGCCAGTACTTTTTACAATGGGGACAAAACCATTTTTGGCCAAACCGGCAATTGGAATTACGACGATGTAATCGATATTCTCTTTCAGGAAAAAGCCGACCTCATTGCCACTTTTATCTGTCGAAAACTCTATCGCTTTTTCGTAAGTCCCGATGTGGATGCCATGATCGAAACCAATATCATCGAACCCTTGGCACAGACTTTCATCAGCAACAACTTTGAAATAGTTCCCGTGCTAAAACAATTGTTTAAAAGCGAGCATTTCTTTGATGAACGGGCATTGGGGGTTTCCATCAAAAGTCCCTTCGACTTGATTTTTCAATATGTCAATGAAACGAGCTTTGCTTACAACGACCAACTCATGGAAGCCTTTGTGTATTATGCTGGTATTTTGGGGCAGCAATTATTCGATCCGCCCGATGTCGCCGGTTGGCAAGGGGATCAAGACTGGATAAGCACCTCTACGCTTACTGGAAGATGGGAATTATTCAAAGCCTATCTGTTTTTGCTCTTCGATAATGGACAGGAAGAGGCCTTTCGCAATCTCGCCAAAGACCTATCCAACAATAGTATCGACCCCGCATATATCACTCAGGTAATTGTAGACTTCTTCCACGCAAAGCCTTTGTTCACACAAAGTGACTATGATATTGCCACCGATATCTTTAAATGGGAAATTCCTCAAAACTATTACGATGAAGGCCTCTGGAATCTGGATTGGCAAGAAGCTCCCTATCAAGTTTTACTTCTTTTGGTTCATATCGCCACCTGGCCCGAATTTCAACTAAAATAACGCCCCATGTGTACACATTCTCATTTTCCAAAACCGAACAAACCTGAGGGCGCAACCAAAAAGGTCCATGACCAAGAACACGCCCTTTGGAACCGGCGTTCCTTTATACAAGCACTCGGACTTGTAGGCGGGGGTAGCATGTTGTTAGGGCGACAAGCCGTTTCTGCCACCAAGGCGACACCCCTCACCGTTGCATTGGCCGAAAACAATAACGATAATATTTTGGTGATTATTCGATTGGAAGGAGGGAATGATGGTCTTAACACCATCGTCCCCGTTTACGACTATCCAACTTATGCAAACTTACGCCCAACCATTCGACACCAGCAAAGCGATTTATTGTCACTTAACGACGACTTCAGTATTCCCAATTATATGAATGCCTTGGAATCGGTGTGGGGCGATGGTAAAATGAAGATTGTTCATGGAGTGGGTTATCCAGAACAAAACCTGTCGCATTTTCGATCTACCGATATTTGGGCCACTGCTGCTCATGATTATGTGGAACACACAGGATGGTGGGGACGCTATTTTGAAGATCTGTATCCCGACTATTTAGTGAATCCACCAGACATTCCGCCTGCAGTACAAGTGGGTAATATTGGCAACCTCATCTTCGATGGCACCAGTAACAACTATGCCTTTACCGTAGCCAATATCGAACAATTGGAAGCGGTAGCAGCCAATGGAACGGTGCATGATGTAGTAAATATTCCAGAATGTGTATACGGTGACAAATTGCTTTTCTTGAGAGCTACAGCCAATACCACATTTCGATATTCAGGGGTCATCCATGACGCCTATATGGCAGCGACCAACAACGCCTCCTATGACGATGGGGATTTAGCAGCCCAACTGGCAGCCGTAGCCCGGCTCATCAAGGGAGGACTGGGCACAAAAGTTTATATGGTCTCGATAGGTAGTTTCGATACCCATGCGGAACAAATAGAGCGCCATCAAGAACTTTTGGAAGATCTATCCTCTTCCATAAAAGCTTTTTATGAGGACTTGGCTACTGGTGGCATGGACGACAAAGTCTTGTCCATGACGATATCCGAATTCGGCCGGCGTCCGTATGAGAATGGTTCGGAAGGAACCGATCATGGGGCGGCTTCTCCCATGTTGCTCTTTGGACCGGCCTTAAATGGTAGCGGTTTTGTGGGGCAACATCCTGATCTTACCAATTGGGACGATCATGACAATCTGATTCCAACTTCCGATTTTAGAGATGTCTATTCTACGGTTTTAACCAGCTGGTTCTGTTTGGATCAGGAGGTGGTCGATTCCATCATGTTGAATGAAAGCTACGAGCAATTGGATTTAGGTTTGGAATGCCAATCCTTGGGCATCGGTTCCTTTGGTGAATTGACCCATTTCAAACATGCGCCTGTCTATAAAAACAATGGTGTCTACATCGAAATGCAGATGGAAACCACGGCCCATGGGGTTGTAAAACTTTATGATTTGCTAGGTAGGGAAGTCGCCACTTTAGCCAACAAAATGTTCTTTCCAGGAAACCATAGTATCAATGTAAGGGAGGCAGCGGGAACTCGATTGAGTTTCGGCCAATACCTCTATCGTATTTCCTTTGGAAACCAACATTACAGCAAATCGATTTTGATACGATAAGTTTGTAAACCGAACGGTTTCATACCGCTAAAATCCGTACTTTTGCTGCCTATTAAATAATATGAAAAAGGTTCCAGCACGATATACGATTACAGCAGCCCTGCCCTATACCAATGGGCCAGTACACATTGGTCATTTGGCCGGAGTATATGTCCCTGCCGATATTTATGCCCGCTACCAACGATTGCAAAACAAGGATGTAGCCTTCGTCTGTGGAAGTGATGAACACGGTGTGCCCATTACACTAAAAGCAAAAAAGGAGGGTATCACCCCACAGCAAGTGGTAGATAAATATCACGCCATCATCAAAAAATCATTTGAGGATTTTGGCATTTCCTTCGACAACTACTCAAGGACTTCTGCAAAGATTCATCATAATACCGCATCCGACTTCTTCAAAAAGCTGTACGATGAAGGAAAATTTATCGAAGAGGTAACGGAACAACTCTATGATGAAGAAGCCCAGCAATTTTTAGCCGATCGATTTGTAATTGGAACCTGTCCGAAATGCGGCAATGAAGAAAGTTATGGTGACCAATGTGAAAAATGCGGAACCTCTCACAATGCCACCGACCTTATCAATCCGAAAAGCGCCATTACCGGAAGCAAGCCTGTTCTGAAGGAAACCAAACACTGGTTTTTACCATTGGATCAATATGAGAGCTGGCTTCGAGAATGGATTTTAGAAGGCCATAAATCCGATTGGAAAAGCAATGTCTATGGACAATGTAAATCATGGATCGATGATGGCTTACGTCCGAGAGCGGTAACCCGTGATCTGGATTGGGGAATCCCCGTGCCGGTGGAAGGTGCCGAAGGAAAAGTATTGTATGTGTGGTTCGACGCTCCTATTGGATATATTTCTTCTACCAAAGAATGGGCAGCGCAAGTAGGAAAAGATTGGGAACCTTACTGGAAAAGTGAGGATACGAAATTGTTGCACTTTATCGGAAAGGACAATATTGTTTTCCACTGTATCATTTTCCCAAGCATGTTAAAAGCGGAAGGTAGCTATATTCTTCCCGACAATGTGCCGGCCAATGAATTCTTGAACTTGGAAGGCAACAAAATTTCTACGAGCAAGAACTGGGCAGTTTGGTTGCATGAATATTTGGAAGAATTCCCAGGACAACAGGATGTTTTACGTTATGTGTTAACCGCCAATGCTCCCGAGACTAAGGACAATGATTTCACTTGGGCCGATTTCCAAGCCCGGAACAATAATGAATTGGTGGCCATTTTTGGTAACTTTATCAATAGGGTAGCCGTTCTAACCCAGAAATACTACAACGGAGAAATTCCACAGCCAGGAGCATTTAATGGGATAGATAATCAGACTTTGGCCGAATTGCACGCCTATCCAGACGTTATTGCTAGTTCGATTGAAAAATATCGCTTTAGGGAAGCTCAGGCCGAACTGATGAACATAGCACGTTTAGGGAACAAATATTTGGCAGATGAAGAGCCATGGAAAACGATAAAAACCGATGAGGAACGCACAAAAACAGTAATGTATGTCGCCCTTCAGATCGCGGCAGCATTGGCAACATTGAGCGAGCCTTTCCTACCATTCACTTCTAATAAATTGAAAGGAATGCTTGGTTTTGATTCATTGAAAAGCCCATTATCTTGGGAATCCATTTCCAAGGTAGAAAACCTATTGCCAGCTGGGCATGTTATTGGAAAAGGTGAGTTGCTTTTCAGCAAGATCGAAGATGAACAAATTCAACAACAACTCGACAAACTGGAAGCCAGTAAAAAAGCAAATGAAGCCATGAATGCATCCGTTGAACCTCAAAAAGAAACCATCACTTTCGACGATTTTACCAAACTGGATATGCGGGTGGGGACCATTGTAGAAGCCGAAAAAATGCCGAAGGCCAAAAAACTTTTGGTGCTGAAAGTGGATACCGGTTTGGATGTGCGCACTATCGTTTCCGGAATCGCCGAAAGCTTTGCTCCCGAGGAAATCGTTGGAAAAAAAGTAACGGTTTTGGTAAATCTTGCTCCCAGAGCATTGAGAGGTGTAGAAAGCGAAGGGATGATCTTGATGACTGAAGATGCTGAAGGAAAGTTGGTTTTCCTAAATCCTGACGGGGATGCCCCCAATGGCGGTCAGATCAGTTAAACCTGTTTGGTCGTAATAATCTTTACGGGGCAGGCTTTTTGTGCCTCCACACACGACTCATAAATGGTATCGTCTGGGGATTTCAGGGTAAAAAAGCCCTTCTTTTCCTTGGAATGCAGCAGTACGCTTTTACCATCTTTCTTCGACATCTGAAATTGTCCAGGTGCCAATTCCACACAGTAATTGCAGCCAATACACTTATTTCGCTGTAGGGTGACGACGACCATGCCCTAGGCTTGTGGTTTTTCTACGGCGTATTCCGTTTTTACGATCTTGTAGAGTTTATCGGAAGGACGCACTCTGAATGAAGTGGGAATTGTAATCGAATCCCCCTTCTTCGCAGCATTCAGAGGTTCATCATTTACCATCATCTCGGTCAGTTCGAACTCTTCCACGCCAGTGGTAGGTCCAGTCACCAATAAGGTGTCACCAATCTTCACGTCGTATGCTTCGATCTTGAATTCTCCAATACTGGTTTTTGGGAAGTAATGCATTCCCTTTCCGATATAAACTTTCTTCTGCGTGGCTTTGGATCCATTGGCTTCACTCCATTCTCCTAATTTCTGCCCTAAGTAGTATCCGCTCCAGAAACCTCTGTTGTACACCTTATCCAATTCTTCCATCCATCCAGCTACCTTTTCCTTGCTGAAGGTTCCTTCATAATAGGCATCGATAGCTTCTCGATAGGTCTTGATTACGGTAGCCACATATTCGGGAGCGCGTCCGCGTCCTTCGATTTTCAAGACTTTTACGCCGGTATCGATGACCTGGTCCAAGAAGTCCAGAGTACAAAGGTCTTTTGGTGACATCATGTATTCGTTATCGATCTCGATTTCGAAACCGCTTTCTTGATCGATGACCGTATATTTCTTTCGGCAGTTTTGTTTGCAAGCGCCACGGTTGGCAGATGAGTTATGGGAATGTAGGCTGAGATAACACTTACCTGACACTGCCATACACAAAGCTCCGTGACCAAAGATTTCAATCTCAACCAAGTTTCCGGATGGACCTTTAACTTGATCTTTCTCAATTTGATCGACAATCTTCTTTACTTGGCGTAAACTCAATTCCCGACTCATCACCATGGTATCTGCGAACATCGCATAGAATTTCACGGTTTCGATGTTCGTTATGTTTATCTGGGTGGAAATATGTATTTCCATTCCTATCTGTCGTGCATAGGCAATAACCGCTTGATCCATGGCGATTACGGCAGTAATATTCGCCTCCTTGGCAGCATCCAATAAGGTACGAATGATCGATAGGTCGTGATCGTATATGATTGTATTCAGGGTAAGATAGGTTCTTACCTGCTTGGCTTCGCATCGACGAACGATCTCTGGAAGATCTTCCAGGGTGAAATTTATACTCGCACGGGCCCGCATGTTCAGCTGTTCTACACCGAAATACACCGAATCCGCTCCATTGTCGATAGCCGCCTGAAGCGATTCGAAATTCCCTGCTGGGGCCATCAATTCTATTTTACCACTGGGTGTCATAAGGCACTCTTGATTTTTTAGTTGGGGTGCAAAGGTAAGAATCCTGACCTAATTGCAAGTATTTTAAGGGGTAAGACGCGCAGCATTTGGATAAATTTAACTAAATTCTTGCGTCTAAAATTGAAGCCTATGACCTTTGTCATACTCTAAAGCGAATAGAGGAAAGACCTTTGTGCACTAAACAGAAAAACCATGAAAACCCCATTAGAAATAGTATCCATAGAGGAAGCTGTAGGGATTGTAAAATCAGGAGATCGCGTCTTTTTTCAGGGTGCTGCCATGACTCCAAACTATTTGATAGATAACCTATGTGAACGCTATCAAGAACTGGAAAATGTTGAAATAGTACAGGTACATACCGATGGTGATGCTAAATACATACGCGAACCATACTCTAAAGCCTTTAAACTTAAAAGCTTTTTTGTGGGCTCCAATGTTCGTAAAAGCGTGAATTCTGACACGGGTGATTATATCCCAATCTTTTTAAGTGAAATCCATTGGTTGTTCCGACGGGACATCATGCCATTGGATGTGGCCTTTATTCAGGTTTCTCCACCCGATCATCACGGGTACTGTTCCCTGGGAGTTTCCGTAGATATTACCCTTCCAGCTATTCTGAAGGCCAAAAAGGTAGTCGCGCTGATTAACCCAAAAGTGCCTAGAACTCATGGGGATGGAATCATCCATAGCAGCAATATCGATTTTGCCGTAAACCATGTGCGTCCAATTCATGAAACCATCATGGGAGAGCCCAATGAGACTGAAAAGAAAATCGGTGCCCATGTCGCTGGGTTGATTGAAGATGGCGCTACTTTGCAAATGGGAATTGGGAACATTCCGAATGCTGTTCTACATAATCTTGGCAACCATAAACGATTGGGAATTCATACAGAGATGTTCTCGGACGGACTATTGCCATTGGTTGAGAAAGGAATCATCACCGGAGAAGAAAAAGAAATAAAAACAGGAAAAATAGTGACCTGTTTCGCTGTTGGATCTCAAAAGTTGTATGACTTTGTGGATGATAACCCATTGGTGCACTTCAAAGAAGCAGGCTATACCAACGACACCTCCATCATCAAGCAGAATCCTAAAGTAACTGCCATTAATTCGGCCATCGAAATTGACCTCACGGGTCAGGTTTGTGCTGATACTATTGGAGACTTCCAGTTCTCTGGAGTAGGTGGACAAATGGACTTCATTAGAGGGGCTTCCTTATCACATGGGGGAAAACCCATCATCGCCATGCCGTCCACTACCAAGAATGGAATGTCGAAAATTGTTCCTCACTTGAAATACGGTGCTGGGGTAACGACTACTAGGGCCCACGTTCATTATGTTGCCACCGAATTCGGTGTAGTAAACTTGTTTGGAAAGAGTATGAAAGAACGTGCACGACTCCTAATTTCCATTGCCCATCCCGATCATCAAGAGGAATTGGACCGAGCCGTTTTTGAGCGTTTTTATAAAGTCTAATCCAGCAACTAACCAACTAATAGATGTGGGGGCGGCCGTTGGCCGCCCCCACTCTCTTTTAGGAAGCAATCCTATTTACCCATCATCAAGAGCTCCTGACACACTACTTCCGTGATGTATCGCTTCACTCCTTGTTTGTCTTCATAACTTCGGGTATTCAGTTTCCCTTCCACAGCCACTTCTTTGCCCTTGGCAAGATAGCTTTCAATAATGTCGGCTGTTTTCCCCCAGGCAACAACATTGTGCCATTGTGTTTCGGTAACCTTCTCCCCTTTGTTGTTTCGGTAAGAGTCATTGGTGGCCATCGAAAATTTGGCCAGCTTCCTACCCGATTCCAAGGTGACGATTTCTGGGTCATTTCCTAAATTCCCAATCAACTGTACTTTGTTCTTTAACGTACTCATAACAATAAAATTTAATGGTGAAACAGTTAATCTTATCATGGCATCCAAGCCATCGACAGGACAAACATAGAATGGCAACCAGTGATTAGTCGTATGCTAATTATTTACTTTCGTTTATAGACGTTTGAAAGCGTTTCTAAACAATTAATCCGATGCCTATCAAGATTTTACCTATCTTTCTAGTGCTAACTAACTAACCTCAGCACTATGCTGGCCATTTTTATCGTGGGCTATTTAGTCCTCACCCTCGCTATTGGCTTTTGGGCCTCTAGAAAAGTTAAAACCTCAGCCGATTTTACGCTTGCAGGCCGTGGACTTTCCACCCTACTGGTCGGATTCACCTTATTTGCCACCTGGTTTGGCTCGAGTCAGATCATGGGAAATCCGGGCTACTTTGTCGAAGAAGGCTTTTCCTCTTTTATCACCCTCACCTTTACCAGTTTTATATGCCTAGCACTTGTAGGGATCTTCTATGCTAAGAAACTCTATGAGATGAATATCGTGACCATCGGAGATTTCTTCCAACGACGTTTTTCAAAAAAAATGGACTTGGTAGTTTCGGTCATCATGGTATTTTGCTACCCCCACTGGATTGCTGCTCAGTTTGTGGCACTGTCCTACCTCTTTCAATCTGTTCTGGGCATTCCCCTCGATTATGGCATTTTGTTGGGAGCCGCCATCGTCATCGTTTATACCTATATCGGTGGGATGTGGGCCGTCTCCTACACCGATATGCTTCAGGGAATCATGATTTTAATTGGACTCATTTTTCTCACGTTCACTATGCTGGATAAAACGGGAGGTATCACGCCTCTTTTCGAAAATAAACCAGATAGCTTCTTTTCCATACTCCCAAAAGATGGCTGGGAAAATTGGAACGAATACTTGGCTGTCATCGGAGCCTTCACTATCGGCGCCATTCCCGTTCAAGAAATCTACCAACGGGTGTTTTCTGCCAAATCAACACGTGCGGCCGTACAAGGTATCTTTTTGGCTGGCGTGCTTTTGCTCATCATTCCAAGTATTCCACTAATATTGGCATTGGGTTCCGATTATCTTTTTCCCTATCTCATAGAAGATGGACAAAGTCAGAATCTCATCCCTTACATGGTCAACCAAATATCCAGTCTCCCTATCCAAATCCTTTTTTATGGCGCCCTAATTTCAGCGATTCTTAGTACGTCCAGCGGGGCCATGCTCGCCCCGGCAACAGTGATTGGGGAAAACCTTATCCGACCCTATTTTCCGGGACTAACCGATGCGAGACTCCTGCTTTGGACACGACTCAGTGTGGTTTTGGTCGCAGCAGTCTCTTGTTACTTTGCCATGAGCGATACCGATATCGTGAGCTTGGTGGTAGCCTCCTTAAGTTTGGTCATGGTGTGTCTGTTTACACCACTCACTTTCGGACTCTTTTGGAAAAAATCGTCCCTCTTTGGGGCTTGGGCAGCCATAATAGGCGGGGCCGTAAGTTGGTTTATCTGCTACCTTTTGGAAACTCCCATCGATGCGACCTTGATTGGCACAGCCGTCAGTTTACTCGCCATGATTATAGGGAGTCTTTGGAAACCAGATGTATCCGAATCGCCAACCAATATCTAAGGGGTTTTTCGTAACTTTCCTCTTCTAATTTTCCAACCATGAAAAAATCACTGCTATTACTATTGGCCGTAGTAGTCGTCCTATCCTGTAAACAAAAAGAAGAACCCGAAGTAGCCGTATCATTCGATGCGAATCCAACTTGGTGGAAAGAGGGCATTCTCTATCAGATCTACCCCCAAAGTTTTAAAGATACCGATGGCGACGGCTTTGGCGATTTCCGAGGGATTATTGAAAAACTGGATTATGTGGAAAGCCTGGGTGTAGACATGGTATGGATGAATCCTTTCTTTGAGTCACCTCTGGTAGACAATGGCTACGATGTGGCCGATTACCGTGCCATCCATCCGCGTTATGGCACTATGGAAGATTTCGACGCCATGCTGAAAGGCTTTCACGATCACGGCATCAAATTCGTTTTGGATGTGGTGGTGAATCACAGCAGCGATCAGCACGAATGGTTTAAACAATCCCGTAGCTCACGGGATAATCCCTATCGCGATTACTACCACTGGTGGCCGGCTGAAAAAGGGGAGCCACCCTACCGACACAGCCTCTTCGATCCCGAAGGCGCTTGGGAATATGATGAGCAAACCAATGCGTATTATTTGCATACCTTCGCGGAAGCCCAACCCGATTTGAACTGGGAAAATCCGAAAGTGCGTCAGGAAGTGTATGACATTATGCGTTTCTGGGCGGATAAAGGCGTGGATGGTTTCCGAATGGATGCCTTTCAGTTTGCCAGCAAGGATACTACCTGGCCCACCTTCCCCGAAGGACACCAAAAAGACTTTATCAAATGGTATGGCATGCGTCCGCAATTGCATGAATATTTAAATGAAATGTACCATGAGGTCATCGAAAAATACGATGTGTTTGCGGTAGCCGAAGGCGCCGGAAGTACCTTCCAGGATGCCCACGACTTGGTGGATGCCGACCGTGATGAATTGCAAATGGCCTATCATTTTGAAACCGTCGATATGTCGAGAACTCCTGAAGGCTATACCTTAAAAGAATTCAAGGATGTATTTACCAAATGGGACTCCGCCTTTGCCAAAAAAGGATGGATTTCGGTTTTCCTTTCCAACCACGATAATGCCCGACTGGTAGATCGCTTTGGGAACCCCGATCCGAAATTCCGAACCCCTTCCACCCAAATGCTGAATACTTTTTTATTGAGTATGCGGGGTACTCCCTACACCTATTACGGGGATGAAATTGGGATGACCAATATCGACATGCCCACCATCGAGGAATATGTTGATGTGGATGCTATCGGAAAGTACAAGGCAGCCGTAACTGCTGGACAGGATTTGGAGGAATTTATGAAGGTGTTGAACTACAGTTCCCGTGAAAACGGACGCACCCCCATGCAGTGGGATACCACGGCCAATGCCGGTTTCACCACTGGCACCCCCTGGAAACGGGTGAATCCGAACTATGTGGAAATCAATGTCGCCCAACAGGACCAAGATCCTAACTCCATTTTGAATCATTTCAGAAAAATGACACAACTACGGAAAGAGCACCTAACCTTGGTCTATGGAGACTATGAAATCCAACAAAGGGAACATCCACAGGTATATATGTTCACCCGAAGTTCACAAAAAGAAAAGTTATTGGTAGTGTTGAATTTTACCGAAGAACCAGCCAAGGTGACCTTAGATAGTTCCATGCAATTTGCGGAAACCCTGATGAACAACTACAACACCCTCAATTTAGACGGACAGGAACTGGTGTTGGAACCCTATCAGGCGGTG
>CAZOSF010000022.1:0-32367 GCA_964582415.1 uncultured Alteromonas sp. | reverse complement strand
ATCATAGAAGCTTCATCCACCACAAAAAGCACATTTCTATGTTTGTTTTTTTGAAGTGTAAATGAGATGCCGCCGCCCTTTTTGCTTTTTGGATAATAAATCTTTCTGTGAATGGTTTGCGCTTCTCTTCCACTGTAATTTGAAATAACCTTTGCCGCCCTTCCTGTTGGAGCCAAAAGCACGAACGATTTTTGCACTTTCCACAGGTTCTTTACCAACGATCCGATAAGGGTTGTTTTACCCGTACCGGCATACCCTCTCAGTAAAAAAATCGACTCATTTTCAGCACTTAAAATAAACTTCGATAACAGGTCTAATGCAATGTCCTGTTTCAGTGTAGGTTGGTGCGGAAAGTCCGATTTTAAAAGGGAAAAGAATTGTGTGGGGGTCATTTTCATTTACTCAAAATACGGGTTAAAGATAGGTAGCTTTTTTTCGGTTTATACTTTCCCGATTGAAAAAAAATTGTAGATTTGCGATAGTGCATTGCTTACAAACCTTATTTAAACGCTAAACAATGAAAATAGTTCTTCAAATAGTTCTTTGGGTCCTAATTATATTCCTCGGATTTAAACTTTACAAGTCAGTTATGGGACCAGTAGAATTTAACCAACAAAAAGAAGAAAGATACAAGCAAGTAATTGCAAAGCTTAAAGACATTAAGTCGGCACAGGTAGCTTACCAGGAACTAAATGGTAAATTCGCAGGTAGCTTTGATAGCTTAGTACAGTTCTTGGATACTGCACAATATGCGATTACCTCCCGTCGCGATACTAGTTACGCTGACGTAGCAAAAAACAAAGCCTTCGGATTGGATCCACAAAAAGGTGGATATTACATTGAAGATGTAATTATTGATACTTTAGGGTTTTCTTCTGTGAAAGACTCCTTGTTCCAAAAGTCGGATCGTTACAAGACGATGATGAATGTTCCTGGAACCGATCAGCAATTCGAATTGCGCGCTGGTAAATTGGACAAGAGTGGTACAAAATACTCAGTATTCGAAGCTCGTGTTCCAAAAGAAGTGGTACTTCACGATTTAGATCCAGATTTGATTGCACAAGAAAAACAGGTTAATTCTGTAGATGGTGTTAACGGAGCTTATATTAAAGTAGGTTCTATGGATGAAGTGAACACCAGTGGTAACTGGCCAAAACTTTATGACACTGCCAAAGACCAATAATAAAAATACCAACCAAGCAACGAGACTGTCCGTTCAAATCGCTTTGACCGGACTTTCTTTTTTTGTGGCCGATGATAGCGGTACCCCTATCGACTATTACACGTATCCCTTTGAATTTCCTATTGCACCGGAAGAACTGCAGTGGCACTTGGAAAAGGCCCTTAAAGAACATCCCGAATGGCAGGAAAGCGGAATTACCCCTACTGTAATACATGCTTCCAATTTATATACTGTGGTCCCCAGCTCGCTTTTTGATGAGAGTCGAGCCAGTGATTACCTAAAGTTCAATACGAAAATACTTTCTAACGATTACGTAGGTTTCGACCGTATGGATGAATTGGGTATGGTCGTGGTCTATCTGCCTTTTATGAATGCCAATAACTTCCTCTTCGACAAGTTCGGAAGTTTTGATTATTATCACGCTACAACGCAATTGTTGGATTTGGTGTTGAACCAATTCAAATATGAAATAAAGCCCAAGGTTTTTCTTCATGTTCAACAAGGGTATTTCGATTGTATAGTTACGAAAAATGGGAAATTGCAGCTTTGCAACTCCTTTACCTACAAAACTCCAGAAGACTTTATCTATTTTGTATTGTTTTGCTTCGAACAATTAGGCATAAACCCTAATGAAGTGGCTACAGTTGTTAGTGGTAAAATTGATTTGGAGAGTCCGTTTTACGAAATCCTCTATACCTATGTTCGCGATGTCCATTTTTATGAAAACAGTCTACCGGACTACCCAGAATTAAAACCCCATCAAGAACTTATTTTAAAAACTACCTTGTGATGCGCATTATCTCCGGATCACATAAAGGAAAACGCCTTCAAGCTCCAAAAAACTTACCAGTTCGCCCTACAACCGATTTTGCGAAAGAAGGTTTGTTCAATATCCTTCGCAATCGATATGACTTTGAAGAATTGTCGGTATTGGATTTGTTCTCTGGTACTGGAAATATTGCCTATGAATTCGCTTCCAGGGGTAGTGAAAAAATAAGTTGCGTGGATGCGCATTACGGCTGCATTAAATTCATTCAACAGACAGCACAGCAATTGGACTTTCCCATTCGGGCGATAAAATCGGATGTCTTTTCGTATCTCAGCCATGGAGGAAATGGCTACGATCTCGTCTTCGCAGACCCACCCTACGATATTACTCCTGAAGAACTACAAAGATTAATTGCTTTGGTCTTCGAAAAGGGTTGGTTGAACGAGGAGGGAACTCTTATCGTGGAGCACTCCAAACATTTGGACACCCAAGAATGGGAACATTTCAAAGAAGATCGAAAATACGGGGGATCGGTCTTTAGTTTCTTCGAGAAAGAATAAAAAGCAGGCCTATAAGCCGGATTCTGTACCTACTCACGTAGGTCCCTATCATTTATCTAGACGAATGGTTACCCATCCGTTCCATCTGCCTACCCTCCTGCATCGAACGGGACGCCCTCAGCGCAGGTATACATGGCATTTCACCGCATAGAGTTTGCCGATTTCACTACAGCATTACCTGTACATACTTTCTGTTGCACTAGTCCTACCCTATAGATAACTATAAGGCGACGGCTGTTAGCCGCTATGCTTCCCTATGGTGTCCGGACTTTCCTCCCCCAGATTGCTCTGGCAGCGACAGGGCGGCCTGCACTGCAAAAGTAGTTGAAATGTTAATAACTAACGGAAATAAAAAGGTTTTGTTCTTGGGCAAAACTTAAGGCTCCTTTTTATATTTGTTACACCTCTATGGAACACTTCATCGTATCGGCACGAAAGTACAGACCCAACACCTTCGAGGATGTGGTAGGGCAACGCGCAATCACTAAAACGCTAGAGAATGCCATTGCCAACAATCACCTTGCCCAAGCGTTGCTTTTTACCGGCCCCAGAGGTGTTGGTAAAACTACTTGCGCACGTATTCTTGCCAAAAAAATAAACGATGATGGCACGCATCATGAAGATGAGGACTTTGCTTTTAATATCTTCGAATTGGATGCTGCTTCGAACAACTCCGTAGATGATATTCGAAGTTTGATCGATCAGGTGAGAATCCCTCCTCAAATTGGAAAATACAAAGTATATATCATCGATGAGGTACACATGCTTTCAACCTCGGCTTTTAATGCTTTTTTGAAAACATTGGAAGAACCTCCAAAGCATGCCATTTTCATTTTGGCCACTACCGAGAAGCACAAGATTATCCCTACCATACTCTCCCGTTGTCAGATATTCGATTTTAAACGAATTACGGTGAATGACATCAAGGAACAATTGCACCGCGTAGCAACTGCAGAAGGTGTGGAAGCTGAAGATGATGCACTCCATATCATAGCACAAAAAGCAGATGGTGCCATGAGGGATGCACTGTCCATTTTCGACAGGGTCGTTAGTTTTTCTGGAACACACCTAACGAGACAGGCAGTCACCGAGAACCTAAATGTTCTTGACTATACTTATTATTTCGAGATTACCGACTTGCTTCTGAAAAACGATATCCCAAAAGTGCTTACTTTTTTTGATACCATACTTTCACGTGGCTTCGACGGGCATCATTTTATCAGCGGGCTAGCTTCCCATTTCAGGGATTTATTGGTTTGCAAGAATCCGGAAACCATCACTCTATTGGAAGTTGGTGACCAGGTGAAAACCATGTATCTCGAACAAAGCAAAAACGCTCCTCAGGACTTTTTATTGGAGGGAATCCAAATGGCCAATGATTGTGATTTGAAATACAAGAATAGCCGAAATCAGCGCCTATTGGTAGAGTTATGTTTGTTGCAAATTGCGTCGATAACGGCGGCGACTGAAAAAAAAAAGCCTAACGGTAAGCCCTTCGTAATACCTCCCTCCCATTTTAAACACACTGCTCCTTCCGAAGGAGCGACAAGGCAACACATAGCTGAAGTGTCCGCACCCAAGCAAGAGGCAATTGAGATAGTTTCACCAACTTCGACCAATACGATTGAACCCCAACCCGAAATTCAGAAACCGCAACTTCAGCCAACGGGTCTTTTGGCCGAACGCGCTAAGAAAATCTCAGCGCTATCTTTAAAAAGCGTCGAAAAACGGCAAGAATTAAAGAAGATACAGGAATCACAAGTGGTTCCAGTAGAAGAGCTTCCAACAGAAACTTTTACTGAAGACCAGATGTTGAAAGCCTGGAAGGACTATACCCAAATGGTCGGGGAAAAAGGCCAATACAACCTTCAATCGCAATTGGATATGGGGGAACCAAAATTGGAGAATAATCTGATTCATCTCGTATTTCCCAATGATACCATTAAAAAAGAGGTGGAAGGCAATAAACAAGACCTACTGAAATTCATTCGTAAAGAACTGAACAACTATGAAGTGGATTTGTCCATTGAGGTTGTTGAGACGGAAATCACCCGATATGCCTACACCCCTCGTGAGAAATATGAGAAGTTAAAGGAGAAAAATCCTTTATTGGATACCTTGAGGAAGGAATTCGATTTGGACGTGTAATAGAAAAAATAGTGATTATGGAATCAAAGGAACACATCAAAATGCTTGGCTTGAAATTACCTACCGATCCTAGATGGGTAAATATCGTAGAGAAGAATGTTGAAGAAATCCTTACAGACCATGCCTACTGCGAGCAGAAAGCGGCATCTACTGCTATTTCCTTAATCATTGGATATCCAGAATATAGCGAACTTGTTGATGAAATGACGTTACTGGCACAGGAAGAAATGAGTCATTTTAAGATGGTCCACGATAAGATCGTTGAAAATGGTTGGACCTTGGGCCGGGAACGAAAAGATGCTTATGTTAATCAATTGATGAAGTTTTTTCCAAAAGGAGGAAGTCGGAACGACCAATTGATTCACCGATTGCTTTACGCTGCCCTTATAGAAGCTCGCAGCTGCGAGCGTTTCCGACTGTTAAGCGAAGAGTTGGAAGATAAGAAACTTGCCAAATTCTATCGTAAACTTATGATTAGTGAGGCCAACCACTATACCATGTTCCTTGGCTTTGCACGCAAATACGGGAATAGAGAAGAAGTGGACAAAAAGTGGCAGGATTTGCTCAGTTTCGAAGCTGAAATCATGAAGGATCTGGGCAAAACCGAAACGGTGCATGGATAACAGAAAACTTCGACTTATCGTAGACATGGACGGTGTTCTGGCCGATGTTTACCAACAGTTTATTCATTTTGAATTTCTGGAAAGTGGTGTGAAGATCAATCTCAACTCCGTGGAAGGAGACGATGAAATAGTTGCTTTCCCCAACGGATACAAGCATGTTCATGAACGTGGTTTTTTTCGCTCTGCTCCTCTTATTCCCTATGCTCAGACTGTTTTAGAAGAATTGAACCAGAGTCATGAAGTCTTTATAGTTTCGTCTGCCATGGAATTTCCAAACAGCCTGGAAGAAAAATACTATTGGCTTCTAGAAAACTTTCCCTTCTTATCTTGGAAACAATTCGTGCTCTGTGGTTCGAAACAGGTAGTTGAAGGGGATATCATGATAGATGATCACTTCAAAAACTTGGATTACTTCAAAGGCAAAACGCTGCTTTTTGACCAGCCCCATAATAGAAATCATAATGACCACCCCCATCATAGGGTGCACAATTGGTTAGAAATTAAAGAAATCTTGAAGGAATCTAGGTGAGCTTCATAGAGCTCTTGGTGATTTTTTCATTGTACATACTCTTCACCATACCATCGGCCAAACCAATTTTAGGCACATAGATACTTTTGGCCTTACTCCATTTCATGGCAGACAGATAAATACGTGTTGCTGGAATGATAACATCGGCCCGATCTGGATTCATTTCCAACTCGTAGATCCGTTCATGGTAAGTCAACGACTTTAACTTTTCGTAGTAATCGGAAAGGAAGAAATAACTCAAGGGCTTACCCACAGCCTTTTTACTAGCACTATAAATACTGTTGATATTACCTCCCGAACCAATAAGGCTTACTTTTTCATAATTCTGAGTGTGCTTTACAATCCAATCCCTTACTTCTTCCCAGATTGTTTCGCGTACCATATCGTTTAGAATACGTACGGTACCTAGTTTAAAAGATTTGGAGATAACAACCCTACCCCCTGCAAACACAGTAAATTCGGTACTACCTCCACCCACATCCACATAGAGGAAGGTTTTCTCGGAATCGATAAGATTGCGTAAATCGGTAGAAGCAATAATCGTGGCTTCCTCTTCACCATCGATGATTTCTATTTGAACACCAGTGATTTCCTTGATTTTTTGAACTACTTCGTCCCCATTGTTAGCCTCACGCATGGCCGAAGTGGCACAAGCCCTATATTGAACTACGTTATAGGTTTTCATCAAAAGCTGATAGGCATTCATGGCATCAATCATACGTTCCACATTACGATCGGATATCTTTCCTTCCAGGAATACATCCGCCCCCAAGCGAATGGGCACCCTCACTAAGGATGTTTTTTTGAAATGGGGTGGTTTCTCCCCCATTTCAGTAATGGTGGCAATTAGTAATCGGATGGCATTGGAACCAATGTCTATGGCCCCGTATCGTTCAATATTCAGCAAATCAGGTTAATTTATTTCGATAGTATTCATATAAGGCAAACTGCGAGCGCACCTTAGGAAGGTCATTTCGCACATATTCATTTTCAATATCGGAATTAAGTTTTCTAGCTTTAACGTTATCCGACCAGCAAATTTCGAAAGTATCCAGAAGTTCCTGTTGGATGTCCTCATCATAGATCGGACAAGTAATCTCTACCCTGGAATCTAAATTTCGCCCCATCATATCGGCAGAACCAATGTAATACTTGGGGTTTCCTCCGTTTTCAAAAATGAAAAGTCTTGGATGCTCCAAAAACTTATCTACAACGCTTATCACTTCAATGTTCTCACTAAGCCCTTCAATTCCAGGGATCAAACAACAGATTCCACGAACGATCAATTGGATGGTCACTCCCGCCTTACTGGCATTGTACAGTTTATCGATCATCTTATAATCGGACAAGCTATTCATTTTCAATTTAATTCCGCTAGGAAGGCCTTTCCTGTGGTTTTCAATCTCTTTTTCGATTAAACTATAGAGTGCATTTCGTGTATAGTGTGGAGAAACAATAAGGTGACGGTATTTTTTAACCTGATAATTCACCTCAAAAAAGTTGAATACCTTGTTGATTTCCTTCCCAATCTTTTCATTTGCGGTAAACAGCGTATAATCGGTATAGAGACGTGCTGTGGTTTCATTGAAATTACCCGTACTGATAAAAGAATACCTTTTTACTTTCCCCGCTTCAATTCGTTCTACTACACATGCCTTACAGTGTACCTTTAACCCTTTAACCCCAAATATCAATCGAACGCCCTCTTCCTGCATTTGTTCGGCATAGTTAATGTTTGCCTGCTCATCAAATCGGGCACGTAACTCGATTTGAACCGTTACGTCTTTTCCATTTTTTACCGCATTGATCAAAGAACTAGCGATATGAGATATTTCCGCTAGTCGATAGATCGTAATTTTAATGGACTGAACTTTTGGATCCAAAGCAGCTTCCCTCAAGAATTTTACCACATAACTGAAAGTTTGATAGGGAGCATATAAGAGATAGTCCTTTTTTGCAATTCGATCCAACAGACTTCCCTGAAGCATCAAGCCCGGAATAGGAAGTGGCTCGATAACATTATACATCAAATCCTTTCGTCCCAAATTAGGGAACTTCATGTAATCCCTGCGATTGTGATAGCGCCCACCCGGAATAATACTATCATGGTTGTCGATACCCATTTTTCCCAATAGGTAATCCAAGGTGTCTTGATGAATAGTTTTGTCGTATACAAAGCGTACGGGATCCCCTGCACTGCGCTTCGCCACACTTTTGGAGATCTTTTCCAAGAAGCTTCTCGACAGGTCACTGTCTAGGTCCAATTCGGCATCACGAGTGATTTTAATCATGTGCGCCGAAACACTTTCATAATTGAAAATGCTAAAAATATTGTTCAAACAATGCCGGATTAGGTCGTCTAGGATGATGATATATTTTTTACCTTCTTCTTCCGGTAGTACGACAAATCGATGTATTGTTCTTGGAATTTCAATAAGTGCATAGTTGATCTTTTCAGCAAAGGTTTCATCCTCATCTTTCATTACCAATCGAACCGCCAAATACGCAGCACTATCTTTCAAACTTGGAAATTCTTCCACTTCGGAAAGCATAATGGTTGCCAAGGCAGGACTTACTACACGGATAAAATATTCGCGTATAAATACACTTTGAGAGGGAGAAATCTGAGTTTCGTTAATCATGAAGATATTCTCCTTCTCTAATTCATCTTCTATTTCCTGCAGAATATTCAAGCTTTGCTGCTGTTGGTCGATAACGATGTGGGTAATCTCTTCTAATAAGTCTTTCGCAGCAACGCCCCCCAATTCACTTCGTCCCACTTTCCCAGCTTCTACTATTCGCTTAATTGTGGCATAGCGTACCTTAAAGAATTCATCCAAATTATTGGAGAAAATTCCCAAAAAGCGAAGGCGCTCTAATAATGGAACGGTGGGATCTTGTGCTTCCTGCAACACGCGAGCATTGAACTGAAGCCAACTCAGATCCCTGTTGATATATTTATGTTGTATTCGTTTTGAATAACTGGTTACGCTCATTTCTTCAAATCTCTAGGAAAAACAGTCTGTTTCGTAGTCCCAGTGGTAATATCCTGCCATTTGTTCTCATCAAATTCGATACATACGAACCCACACGTAGGGACATTGTCAATATACTTGCTGCCCAACATATTGGCAATGGAAGTAAATGCATGGTTATGCCCTACAATCATTACCCGATTCCAAGAATCACTCAAACCTTTAATGGTTTCCATCACCTTATGCCCACTGAAATCATATAAATTATGCGTTGTTGCATATTCAGAATCCTGAATGTTATAGGCATCCATAAAAAACTGAGCAGTGGACACTGCCCTAACTGCATCGCTACTTAAGATTTGATCCGGTTTTTCAAAATGAGTCGCTACGAATTCAGAAACTAAGGTGCCATCGTTGATCCCTCTCTTCTTTAGAGGACGTCTATGGTCGATAACATCAAAATCCCACGAAGATTTCGCGTGGCGTACCATGTATAAAGTTTTCATACAGTTGGTTTTATTTTACTGGCTAGGGAGCTAATCTTTCGATTATCCAATCCCAACCTACTAGTTTGTACCGAATTCTATCGTGCAAACGATTGGGCCTACCCTGCCAAAATTCCATTTCAAGCGGACGTACCAAAAAGCCGCCCCAAAATGGTGGCTTCGGAACCTCCTGTCCTTCATATTTCTTTTCCAATTCCTCTAACTCGGAAAGCAATACCTGGCGATTTTCAACAACACTGCTTTGATCACTTACCCAGGCACCCAGCTGACTTCCTTTTGGGCGCGATGCAAAATAGTTGCTGGAATCTGCTTCAGAAGTTTTTTCAGCAACGCCTTTGATGATTACCTGCCTTTCCATGCTTGACCAAAAAAATGACAAGCAAACCTTATTGTTTTCAAGGATGGATTGGCCTTTATCGCTGGTGTAGTTGGTGTAGAAATAAAATCCGTTTTCATCATATTTCTTCAGCAACACTACTCTACCCCTAGGATATCCATCCATGCCAATAGTAGACAAGGTCATGGCATTTACTTCATCCACACCTCCATCGTCTTCCACCTCATAAAACCATTTTCGGAATTGCTGCAACGGATTAGGATCGACATTGGATTCATCCAAAATCTCCTTTTCATAACTTTTACGGTAGTCGTGAAGATTATCCTGCATAGACCTTTCTTAATCTCCGCAATTTACGAGTTTTCACGGTTGAAGTAAAAAGTGATGATTTAAATTTGGGTTAATTATCAAGGATAAAATTGTGCTACTCCCCTAATGAACGTTGAAATTGCATCACCTCATTTCCCTCAGATAACCAAATAAGCACATCCCCTGAAAGCGAATAATCATCCACAGCATTCAGCTGTTGCATAAAAGCATCTTCATTTTCCTGCCCTTTCCCACAAAGTGCTTTAGTGGTCATAATCTTCTGAAAACCAATAAATGAGGGACTGTAATAGAATTGTCCCATCATTCTGTTGCACCCAGTAGAACCACTGAAGCCTCGGTTCAATTGCTGAAATTCCAAAGAAGGTATTTCCCGTCCGAAATCATCTCCAGTTATGGCCTTACCCATGAGTGTTGTAAGTTGCCACTTACCAACCAATCCTTCTTCTAGTGAATAACCGCCACATCCATTTAATTGAATAGCAGAGGAATCCCCACTGGCTTTATAATTCACCTGCACTTGATAGGAATACACTGCATCAGACATGGTGTCATTGCAAGGCCCGGGTGTTACTGCAATGTTCATTTGTGTGGCCTCAGTTTCAATTGTATATGAACTCATTCCATGTTCCTCATCAATAATTGGTTGAACAGCAGGTGTACGGATGGAATCCCCATTATGAACCAACAGAATACCATCTTCCTCCACTTTGAGACTCCAAAAGGGTTCATTCCCCATGGCCCATAAGGCAAAGTATCGTTCTTCTTCTATACTATTTTGAGAAACTTCCGGAAGGGACAAAGCCTCCATGTCGGTTGAATTTTCAGCTTCCTTGTTCTTGCATGATCCAATAACAAGAACCATGGCCATTGAAAATGTTAATAATACTTTCATTTTATTGTTTTTTTAAACGCATTATGGGAATGTCACCTTTCGAAAGAAATAATTTTCCGTCTTCACTGATACTCCAACGATTTACAGCTTGCATTGCCCTTTTAAATTCATTTTCCCCTTCACCACAGTACCTCAACGTACTGATTCCTGGTTGACCAAAATCGATTGAATTCCCTTCAATTTTAAAACCTACTGTATATCCATTGCATCCTGTAGAACCAAAAATCCTCTGATCTTTCTTATCAAATTGAAAATAGGGCAATTCCCCTTCAAATAAATCAGCTAAATTGGTTCCAGGTCCTGCTAGATATTCCACTTCCCAGATAGGACCATACAGTTTATCAACGGGAACTTCCTTTGAAGCCACACATGAGTAAAGCAAACCCAGCAATAGGACGAACAAGCAGCAGCGCTGTGAAGATTGATACAACTTCATAAAGGAGAAAACCATTTTATTTATTGATATATCTAATGTACATTAAATTTTGATAAGACTCGTTATGTCTTGAAGCAACTGTTTTTAAGGATCAAAATGGGAAAATCAAAATAAGGAAATTTAACATCCATATACGTAAATACACGTATTTTATTGTGAATCAACTGGTTTAACTTTATTTTCAGTAAGATATTACTTACTTTTACGCTTGTCTAAGATTTTGAAGACGTTAGCGTATTCATGGAAAAGGAAAATAAGCCATTGAAAACATCAAATCTCACAGAACGTAAGATGTTTGGTTCCTGGGCGAAACCAGTACTCATTATTATGGTTGTTGCCTCTCTAATAACACTTACGGCCTACCTCATATTTGCTTAAAACACTAACCATCTAGGCCAGTCGGTGCGATTTGGGGCGACTAGAATAAGCCTTGAAACCTTCGGGATTCGAGGCTTATTCGAATGTAAATACTTTTCCATCCTCCGCCAATAATACATTTTCGAAAAATTCCTGAGCTTCCGTTCGGAACATCGCTAAATCGGAATAGCGTCCAGAATAATGCCCTAGTATAAGCGTAGTTGCTTGAGCGGTGTGTGCTATTTGTGCTGCTTCAGCAGCGGTGCTATGCTTCGTTTTTTCACAAAGATCCTGATGGTCACTCAAAAATGTCGCCTCGTGGTAAAGGACACTCACTCCTTTTATTATCGATGCCACATCAGGCTTGTAAGCTGTATCACTACAAAAGGCATAGCTTAACGGTGGTTCTGGGTCGAGTGTCACCATCGCATTGGGAATTATTTCCCCTTGCCTGTTTTTTACGTCGTAGCCTTGTTTTAACTTCGGAAAGTAACTCTGATCTATCTTGGCTTCTACCGCAGCCTGCAAGTTTAATTTACGTTCTTTAGGTTTCTCCTGAAATAAAAACCCATTGGTATACACCCGATGGTCTAAAGGAATAGTACTCACTGTGACCACTTCATCCTCAAATAAGATTGTAGGCGTTTTACTTTCCACTTCATGAAAAAGTAAGGGATAGTTCGTCCAACTATTTCCCAGCTTCAACTGCAGACAAATGGCTTCTTTAATGCCTTTTGGACCGTAAACATGCAATTCGGCTTCCCTTCCAAGCAATCGAAATGTAGCGATCAGTCCCACCAAACCATAAAAATGATCACCGTGAAGATGTGAGATAAAAATATGCTTAATACGGGAAAACTTCACTTTGTTCCTGCGCAGCTGAACTTGCGTCCCTTCTCCACAATCGATAAGAAACATATGTCCCCTAACCTCCAAAATCTGCGCTGTGGGATTGTGATTTGCCCTTGGTGTGGCGGAATGGCAACCAAGTATGGTTAATTTCATAGAGTATGATGTGTCCAGGGAATTGCTTCGTAAAGCTAGGTAAAATGCGGGAGATTCAAAAACCGAGATCTCGTTCGATTTCTTCCATTTCAACCACATCCATTGCTTCTTGCAATGTGGGAACCACCACCAATTCATCTGGGATATCATCTGGATTTACCGCATCATTCACCAGTACAAAAGAATTCTTCTTTCCACGGTGATCGTTGGATAATGCAAGCAACTCCAAAAGCTCGTCCAAACTGATATGGGTGTATTTTAAGAGGTCTATCACCAAATTTTTTCCTTGGTAATGCTCCTGAACCTGTTGGGATAAAAATGGAACGAAATCGGAATAGGCACCGCGATCATCGGCCAATACGATAAGATTGTCAAATTCTTCAATCCTCATACTGCTTAATTTTTGACGCTAATAGATAAATTACCGCCATTCGAATGGCTACACCATTTTGGACCTGATCCAAGATAATCGCCTGTTTACTATCTGCGACGTCACTAGTAATTTCCACACCCCTGTTGATAGGCCCGGGGTGCATCACGATGATTTCCTTATCTAGGGAGTCCAAGATCTTTTTGGTGAGACCAAATTGCTGAGCATATTCCCGAGTAGATGGGAAATAACTAATATCCATGCGTTCGTTTTGCACACGCAACATATTAGCCACATCGCACCAATTTAAAGCCTTGATAAGATTGCTCTCCACTTGAACACCTAATTTATCTATATATTTAGGAATAAGTGTCTTAGGACCACACACTTTAACCTCTGCTCCAAGCTTTTGAAGGGCAAAAATATTGGAAAGCGCCACTCGAGAATGCAGAATATCCCCTACGATGACCACCTTTTTTCCTGCAACATCTCCTAATCGTTCCCGTATGGAAAAACTATCCAGCAATGCTTGCGTGGGGTGTTCATGCGCACCGTCCCCTGCATTAACGATACTCGCTGAAATATGTTTGGAGAGAAATACACCCGCCCCTGGATTGGGATGACGCATTACTACCATATCAACTTTCATCGAAAGGATATTATTAACCGTATCAATAAGGGTTTCTCCTTTTTTTACTGAAGAAGAGGCCGCAGAGAAATTAATTACATCTGCAGAGAGCCGTTTTTCTGCCAATTCAAAGGACAATCGCGTTCGGGTGCTGTTTTCAAAAAAGAGGTTGGCTATGGTTATATCCCTCAGGGATGGGACTTTTTTAATTGGCCTATTAATTACTTCTTTGAAATGATCTGCCGTTTCGAAGATGAGCTGTATATCATCTTCCTTGATGTATTTGATTCCCAGTAAGTGATTAACACTTAATTCACTCATATTATTTCTCAACTAGATAGACGGCATCTTCTCCGTCATTTTCTTTCCAACAAACTTTTACTTTCTCTTTATTGATTGCATCTACCTGTCTGCCTCGATAATCGGGCTGAATGGGTAAATGCCTGCTAAAGCGTCTATCGATCAGGGTTAGCAGCTCTATTTCTGCGGGTCTTCCAAAGGACTGAATGGCTGTAAGGGCCGAACGAATACTTCTTCCCGTGTAAAGGACATCATCCACAAAGACGACCTTTTGATTTTCGACAATAAAATTTATTTTCGTTTTATTGGCCTCTAATGGCTTGTCGCTTCTTCGGAAGTCATCCCTGAAAAAGGTAATGTCCAAATAGCCTAATCGGATGTTCTTGATGCGATACTCTTCCTCTAGGATTTTTTTAAGCCTTTCTGCCAAATGCACACCACGGGGTTGAATCCCGATAAGTACGGTATCATTAAAGGTATCGTGATTTTCAATCAATTGACAAGCCAAACGGTGAAGAGCGATGTTGATCTCAGTAGCGTTTAAAAGCACTTTTTGGCTCATAGAAAAATCTGAATCTTGTTCAGGGGTCAAAGGTACGAGTTTTTGATGAAATATCTCGTTTAAAAAATCCCCATAAAAAAAGGCCCCACAGTGTGAGGCCCTTTTTCTATTCAAATGAAAGCTGGAATTACTTCTTACCTTCCATTTTGTCTTTGATCTCTTGAAGCTTAGCATTGGCATCTCCTAAGGTAGGTTTTGCCTCTTCAGCTTGCTTTGCTGCTTTTTTGGCAGCTTGCTTCACGATCTTAGCTTCTTCTTCCTTGTGAAGTGAAGTGTGGGAAGCTACAACTTTCTTAAAGTCTTTGTTGAATTCGATGATGATGAATTCTTCCTCATCACCTTTCTTCAACAAACTTCCATCTTCTTTTTCCATATGACGCTTAGGAACAAAGGCACTGATATCTTCATTGAAGTTGATGATCGCTCCTTTGTCTACTACTTCGTCAATGGTGGCAGTGTGCTTGGTTCCCACAGCAAACTCATCCTCGTACTTATCCCAAGGATTTTCGGTAGTTTGTTTGTGACCCAAACTCAACTTACGTCCTTCCACATCCAATTCCAAAACAACCACTTCCAGTTCGTCACCGATGTTGGTGAATTCACTTGGGTGCTTGATTTTCTTGGTCCAAGAAAGGTCGCTGATATAAATCAAACCGTCGATACCTTCTTCTAATTCTACGAATACACCAAAGTTGGTGAAGTTACGAACGATTCCTTTATGCTTGGAACCAACAGGATATTTCTTGGTGATATCGGTCCATGGGTCTGGAGTTAATTGCTTAATACCCAATGACATCTTACGCTCCTCGCGATCCAACGTCAAGATAACAGCTTCCACCTCGTCTCCAACGTTTACGAAATCCTGAGCGCTACGCAAGTGCGTAGACCAAGACATTTCGCTCACGTGGATCAGACCTTCCACACCTTCAGCAACTTCGATAAAAGCACCATAGTCGGCAATAACCACTACTTTACCTTTTACTTTGTCACCTACTTTCAATTCATCGCCAAGAGCATCCCATGGATGAGCCTTCAATTGCTTCAATCCAAGTTGGATACGCGTTTTATCTTCATCGAAATCAAGGATTACCACATTCAATTTCTGATCCAACTCCACGATTTCATTCGGGTGGTTGATTCGAGACCAAGATAGGTCGGTGATGTGGATCAATCCGTCTACTCCTCCAAGGTCTACGAATACACCGTAAGAAGTGATGTTTTTGACCACACCTTCCAGTACTTGACCTTTTTCCAGTTGACCGATGATTTCTTTTTTCTGTTCTTCGATATCTGCTTCGATAAGCGCTTTGTGAGAAACTACCACGTTCTTGAACTCATGGTTGATCTTAACGATCTTGAATTCCATGGTTTTTCCAACGTATGCATCGTAGTCACGGATAGGCTTCACATCGATTTGAGAACCTGGCAAGAAGGCTTCGATTCCGAATACGTCAACAATCATACCTCCTTTAGTTCTACATTTCACGTAACCGTTCACCACGGTTCCTTCGTCATGTGCAGCATTAACACGATCCCAAGCCTTGATAGTACGAGCTTTTCTGTGAGAAAGGATCAATTGTCCGGAAGCATCTTCACGAACGTCGATCAATACTTCTACTTTGTCTCCTACTTTTAGGTCTGGATTGTAACGAAATTCGTTAAGGGAGATTACCCCTTCACTTTTCTGGTTGATGTCGATAATTGCATCACGGTCGGTCATGTGAACCACAGTTCCTTCCACCACTTCATCATCTACAGTGTCAACGAAGTTTTCAGCAACCAGTTTTTCAAATTCTTGCAACTGGTCTGCATCTACTTGTTCAATACCTTCTTCGTAGTTGTGCCAGTTAAAGTCTTGTAGAAATTTCTCAGGGTTTTTTTCCTTCAATGAAACTTCTGGTTTTGTTTGAGCTTCTGCTTGTTCCACAGTAGCTTCGGCTTTTTGTGCTTTTTCAGCCATGTTTTCCAATAACACCCCTTCGTATTGCTACCCCAGGGTGGGATTTGTATTCTGTGTTCTTACTGAAAGGGTTGCGGCCGTCCCACAGAAGGGTTTTGTTTTTATCGTTTCCTTTTCGCTCTCAGATGATGCCGCCAAAAAGGGTGGCAAAAGTACTATTTTTCTTTTGATAATCAAAGGTTTTAGTTCATTCTTGAAAAAATTGACATTCGATAAATCGATGTATATTTAAATGAATTAAAGTTATGTCATGAAAAAAGGGAGAATGGAAGCGTTTAGTGATGGCGTCTTGGCTATTGTGATCACCATCATGGTTTTGGAATTGAAGGCACCAGCAAAGGCAACCTTGGAAGCATTGAGTCATGAATGGCCGGTTTTTGCCAGTTATTTATTCAGTTTTATTTACCTGGGCATCTATTGGAATAACCACCATCATTTGCTACAGGTTACAGAGAAAGTAAACGGTAAGATACTATGGGCCAACTTACATTTGCTCTTTTGGTTATCCCTAGTTCCTTTCACTACCTCTTGGTTAGGTCAAAACCATTTGGCTCAAGCACCCGTTGCCTTATATGGTGTCAATCTTCTTTTGAGCGCTATTGCCTATTATATTCTTCAACGAACCATTATCATCTCCCATGACCCTGATTTTATCCTTCGAAAGGGTATTGGAAAGGATCTAAAAGGAAAGGCTTCGATCATCTTATATATATTAGGAATTGTGTTAGCTTTTAAAAATACGTGGCTGGGCCTGTCTCTCTACATACTGGTAGCAATGATTTGGATTGTTCCTGATAGACGTATCGAAAAGCACGTTTCATAGCCCTTTACCCCTCTCTTCTGTTAAAATTTGTTAAAAAAGTACTATGTATAACAAAGTACTGTAACATTTTATTTGATGTGTCGTCTATCTAGTACAAAACAATCAAAAACAACTTAAAAATTATAGTCATGAGAACGCTAGATCGCAACACAATCACTGAAAAACCTAAAAACAGTATCGGGTTTGTATGGAATACCAAAAGAAGATTCCGATAAGAACAGTCTAAGAAAACTATCACAATCAATATAAAATTATAGTCATGAGAACACTAGATCAAAACACAATTACCGAGAAACCCAAAAACAGTATTGGGTATGTATGGAACTCCAAAAGAAGGTTCCGATAAGAACTAAAGCGAAACAATCAATCACAACCACTATAATAGTACAGTCATGAGAACACTAGATCGAAACACAATCATTGAAAAACCCAAAAACAGTATCGGGTTTGCTTGGAACACAAAAAGAAGGTTCCGATAATCAACCAAAAACCAAACTGCCATGAAAAGCTTTCATAAAATACACATTACCTCTAAAGGAGAGATGAAACGCCTGGACAAGCATTGGTTCAAAAACATGCTACCGGGTTACGGAAGAACCGATTGGAGGGAATGGTATGAACCGCTTGCCATCTAACCCCGCCCTATCCATAAAACGAACAAAGCCGCAGTATAGCGGCTTTTTTTATGATACTATTTTAAAACGATTTATGTTTTTTTCACATTATTCATTTTTCAGCTCTTCAATTTGCTTTTCGGCATACGCTATCTCTTCGGCATCTCCAACCTTCTTCACTTTCTCATAACAGCCAATAGCCTCATTAATTTTTCCATTTAGCCTAAAGGCATGAGCAAGATTGAGCAATACAATTGTATCCTTCGGATTAATCTTTTCTGCCTTCAACAGTGATTCTATGGCCAATTCATATTTTTCAGTGATCACATAGGTAATTGCCAAATTGGTAAGACTTTCGACATGATCCGGATACATTTTAAGTACCTCTTGGGCTATCTTTCCCATATCAGCCAATAAGTCTTCACGACCCGTTTGATATAACTGAATTTGATACTCTTGAACCGAAGAAAGTAAAAAATCCTTTCCATCTTCTATCGATTCATTATCGGTCCATGTCCATTGGTGGTTATTTGTCGCTCCGTATTGAATGGTTCTAATGATTTCATGAGTAAAATTTTCCCATTGTTCGGTTTCTCCCAACACATATGTTTTTCCGAATCGCATATCTAGTCGATTGGGGTATCTTTCAATCCCTTCTTCAATAATTTCAAGCCCTTTATTAATTTCATAAGGATCAAATAGTATTCTATTGCCCATGTAGCCAATATCCTGCCCTAAACTATCTACAATAACAAGTCTATCACCCCCAGGCTCATTTGGGGTTAGTTCAATGACTTCTTGCATCGCTTTTGAAAAATGATAGTTGAAAAAGCTCGTATATAATTCCGGATCTTTCGGATTCGATTCCTTCCATGCCTTTAGCACGCGAAGTTGATTGATGGTATCATTTAGTTGAAAGTAATTTTCAAATTCGGAACGATACTCTTGTCCCTTTGCTAATTGAACTATCAAAATAAAAGTGATGGATAAAAAGAATTTGTTCATGGTAGCTCTGTCGATGATTGGAAATTATGATTTTATGAATCGTAAATTAAACGACGCATATTAGTTATCACAACGGAAATCAAAAGCCATACCATTCTCAAACGCTGCACTAAAAAACACTCTAGCTGAGAAGCTCTTTCTTCTCCACTGATTTCACAAATTGAAGCACAAGGTGTTTCACCTCCTCCCAATCTGTGTATTCATAGTCCTGACTCGTATCGGTTGCGCCTCCTTGCTTTTTGGCAATCATCCGCATAATCAAGCGTTTAAAATAATCGTACTGGGAATATTTCAAAGCTCCTGCAATATGCCATACCGCTAATGCTTTCCATCCGGTATGCTTTAGGAAAGATTGTGCAATACCCGCTGCCTCTTCATGTTCCTCTGGAATGTCGGAAGCTACGGCCATGCAGACAGAATAAAATACGGAAGGTATTTTGTTTAACAGATCGATATGATTCATCACATAATCCCTAATAGCAGTATTGTATTTGTGCATGTGAATCGAACTTCCAACGATGACGATTTCATATCCAGTTGGGTTGGGCGGCTCTTCTATGGCATCGGCTATTACAACTTGATGCCCGTCTTCTTGCAAGACTTCTTCCATGAATCGGGCAATTTTTCTGGACTGCCCCTCCACGGTTCCGTAAATGATTAAAATTTTCATGATTTATCTTTATATAATCCTTTCAACAACAAAAAGATGTATAGCTGGTGTTGTTGGAATCACCTGTAAAAAGAAATTACTTTACTGCCGGAAGAATATACTTCTCCAGCATCTTATGAATATGTTTTTTCACAGCATAATTTCCGCCAGTGAATACCACTACCATATCATATTTTGGAATAACAATGACCTCCTGTCCGCCCCAACCACTGGCGTAATACATCTGAGCACTATTTCCACCTCCTGAAATGTCGTTGATCCACCAGGTATAACCATACGCATTGCGACCCTGGTCGTCAAGGGGCACATCAATTCCTGAGTTGTTTTTGTATTGGGTGCTACTCTTTTCAACCCAGTCCTTTGAAATGATTTGTTGACCGTTCCACTTTCCTTCATTCAAAAATGTAATGCCAATTTTTAGCATACTGCGAGGTGTGAGTTTCAAAAACCCATCACAAGCATACGCGCCACTTTCAAATTGATACCAATAGCTCCTTTCAATCCCCAATGGATCAAACAGATGTTCTTTCCCAAATGCATGAATATCTTGGCCAGTAGCATTTCTGATAATCTCCCCTAACAGAATCATGTTGGCACCGCTATAGGTAAATTCTTCTCCCGGAGTACTCACCAATTCCCTGCCCAAGATGAAGGCCAAAGGATCTTTTTGGTATTGAAAATAAATCTTGTCGATATCATTGTCCAAGGTGCTATGCGCCCCATGCCATTCGTCCCATTCAAAGCCTGATGTCATGGTGAGCAAATGTTCAATCGTTATATTCTCCTTCCCTCCTTTTTTAAAACGTTGATGGTCGGGCAAATACTTAAATATGGGGTCGGATACTTTTAAATATCCCTTATCTACAGCAATCCCAACGATAGCCGAAGTAACACTTTTAGTACAAGACATAATCATGTGAAGACTGTCCTTATGCCATTTTATGCGTTCACCGTAATAATAAGGGCCATCATATTGATATATGTTTCCCTCTAAATACTCTTCAAAAACCAACTTACCATCCTTATAAATCAACACCGAATGCACTTGGTCGAATTTGTTGGCATAAATACAATCCATTAAAGGATTTAATCTTGTGGTGTCCATTCCAACTTCCATCATTGTTCCTGCGGGTATTCCATCTTCAAAGGCTTTGGGTGGCTGATACGAATAATAGGAAGGGCATTGGGAACAGCTAACAAAAATGCTAGTTATCATTAATATAGAAACGAGTGCTTTCATTTCAACGGAAGGTTATGCGTTTAGTAGTACAATCTTTCCATTCGATTAGATAATTTGACTACGTGGAAAGATGCTTCCTCGAAGGATAAAGGTCAATTCTTTTACAAAGGTAGGACGCACCTCTCTAGAAGAAATGATAATTGTCAGTGACTTGATTTTCAAGGAATTTACACCAAGCTTATTTGTTTAAAACCGTTCAATCGAGCAATAAAGGATGGGATTCAACTTTCATTTTTAACAGATTTACCAAACGCAATAAGCAATAGGCCAATAATTGTTACAATACCACCTACTAGGGCAATCATTTTTGGAAATTCCCCAAAATAAAGATAGGCCCCAAAGAGCACAAAAAGCCCTTTCGTGCTATTTATAATGGCCCTTTGAGAAAGTGGTATGAACTGCAATGCCAAATATCCTGCAATGACCGTAAGAAATGGTCCCAACAGTGATCCAATGAAAATATTCATAAGTGGTTTAAATTCAATAAGAAGCGACTCTTTGAAAACAATGAGGGCACTACTGGAAAAAAGCAATAAGAAGAAACTTCTATTGGTTGTTAGTAGAATGGGGTTAATGTTTTTGATATTCCTTTTGATTATAACCGAACTGATGGCTGAAAATATGCCGGAATAAATCACATATTGAGTTCCTTCAATAAACATTTCCTCTAGGACGGTATTCCCTTTATAGCTAATGATAAAGGCTCCCATGATAGCTAACAGCATTCCTAAAAACTCCTGATAACTAAACCGTTCCTTTAGAAAAAAATAACTCAACGTAATTACGAATACAGGAGAAATATTTCCTAAAAAGGAGGTGATGGCAGGATTGGAGATGGTGTGAATTGCCTTGAAAAAGAAATAGGTTCCTAGAATTTCAACCAACCCTAAAACCAGCAATATCCCTATGTTCTTTTTTGCAAAGTTGCTAATCGACCGAAAGGTGTGCTGGGTACACCCATAAAGAAAAATCCAAAGTAGTCCGAAGGAAAACCAATATACCCCAAATAGAGGGAAAGTGACTTCCATCAGAGCAGCCTTACTAAAAATGTAGACATTGGATACCGCAATTACGGAAACGAAGGCCAGTAGAACTCCTCTCGTTTTATCTGTAACCATCATTGTGTAAAAATAAAGGTTATCCCAACGGTTTTTTGCAACCTAGGTTGCATCCATACCTGCGATTTGGTCTGGTCCAATAATTTTCACTGAGGAAATCAGGTAACTAGTTTATTATTTCCCGTATTCCTACCGCTGAGTAGCCACTTCCCCTTCCTCAACAACAACGGATTTAGCCACATAATCATGAATTGCCTTTTTCTTCTTATTTCCAGTAATAGTAACCAACGAAATCCACCCCAAAAGCACTTTCACCAAAAACCGCATCAAGGCCATTGGAAATGGAATCTTCTTTTCTACATCGCTCTCGCTCCTTACCCCAATCCCTGAAAACGAATGTCCGATGGTACCGCCATAAATACTGGTGAATAGTGGATCGTATAAAATAAAGGCGAAAATGAAAGCAACCATGCGAAGTGTGTCGGGAACCGCTTCGAACAAGTCAAACAGTTCTGATATGGCAATAATAAACCCTATAAGAAGTAGAGAATCGATGATGGCCGCCTTTACACGCACACTTAAATTGGCGTATGTAATTTCTCTGATGGAATTCATATGATATATATAAAAAACCGACTCAAATGCATTCTATCCAAAATCTGGATTGAAGACTTCAAATCTTAATGGAAAATGCTGGGTTAAAAATTCGACCACCTTTTTGGCATTGCTTTCCGACTTGAAATACACTAGGGCTTCTCTCTTAGTGTGTTGTTTGTTAAGTACAAAGATTTCAAAGGTATTAAAGGATTCGCTCTGATCTGGATTTGCTGATGGGACGAACGCGAACTTCTGTTTTTTTCTAAACATCAAAATAGAGACTACTGGACGATCTACCAACGACACTCTTTTACGATGTATAATCAACCCGAATAAAAAAAGAATAGTATATAAATTCTCCTTACGTTTCATCACCCCCTTTTGCGCAAAGGTAAGCGCCAGTAAATACAATGACAATAAAAGAAATACCCCGGCCACTGCATAACCTACTGGTTTAAGGTTCGAAAGAATCAATCTTGTAAAAAGCAAGAAGGTAATCAAAGTAAATCCAAACAGCATGAATTTTTGATGTAAGGAAAAATGCTGTTCCAATGCAATTTTCTGTGCTTTCATTGAAAAATCAAAACGGGTTAAATTTTAGACTATCTATTACTTGGGCTCCTTTCGGGTAAGCCATTTTGCAATACGATCATAATTGGCTAACATAACTATTCCTAGGAAGATATTAATGCCCGAAACACTCCATTGAAAGGTCCTTTCCGGAGTCCAATATTCATAACCACCTGCCAGTAACGATTCATTCGCTGCGACCTTCGATTTAAATGCGAAATAGACAAATTGTAAGAAGGACGGAACATAATCTACCACTAAAAATCCACCGATAAGCAGAGTGGCCAATTTCACCAATTTGAGACTATCGAAATTACCAAACTCGATTCGTTCATCATCAAATCCTTTATCCAATTTTAGCGCCCGAACGATTAGATCTGTTTTAACAAGAAGAAAAATATAAACCACCACGATAAATGCAAGTATAGATCCAATCCACAGTAATAGCATTGGGTCGTAATCCAAAAAAACATAGCTAATATTATTCGGAATGAATGTAAAAAGTGAAAAAATAAGTGAGTAAAGACCGAAGAGTTTTATGAGTAATCGAAAGAAGTCCCGCTTTGTCATTTGTAAAGGGTTATTGGATTCAAAGTGTTAAAGATATCGTTTTATAATATGCATTAAAAAAAGGATTTCCTTAATGTTTTTAACGAATATGAACGAGCAGAAATCAGTGAACCCATCCAAAAGCATTTAAGACAACTGGATGGGTTCGGATACAACTTTAAAATAACCTTAATGCGCTATATCTCCACTTTTGGGCTCATGTATTCTTTTACCCAAGCGATCAATTGATTATCGGTCATCGTATCAGTAGTTTCAACACCAACGAGCTTTTCCGAAAGATTTTTATAATGGGATTGCAATTCCTTTTTGAATTTTTTACCCGTGAGTGCTGGTCCGAATATCACCAAGGCTTCTAATTCTGGAAGTTGGCTCACTATCTCTTTAAAATACGCTTTTAGCTGATGTTTCTCGCGTTCTGAATATTTACTGTCCTGAACGACGTCTTGTGGTCCTCCTTTCATTCGAGTACCACTGCCGCCCGCTGGGCGGAATTCCTCAACATTCGATGTAATGGTGGCAAGTAATTTACCTTCGTTTTCGATGGATAGAATCTTTGCTTCCCGTTTATCCATCCACACACCAACTTTAGTCATAGTTTTACGTTTTAGGTATCAAAAATTAGTTTATGATGGGCAATAAATCCCCTAAATGAATCACATTAAGATACAAAAAAATGAGGAGAAATACTAATGGATTTAGTGGTGTTTATAGGTTCGTTGCACAAGGATATCGAGATACCTTTATTAAATTCCTGGAAGTTCAAACTCCTTTCCTTACTTCATTTGATCTTCAATGGATTTGGTAATGTCACTAACTACCTTCCCTGTATGTTCGGTAGATTTTGGTTCTACCAACATAATCGAACATTCTTCTTCAGAGGAAACCCTATGATTTATTCCCTTGCCAACAATATACAAATCACCCCTTGTCATTTTAAAGGGTTCCTGTCCCTCGATTTCCATCAGTAACTCTCCTTCTAAAATATAGAAAGCCTCGTCCTCCAACTCATGATTGTGCCACGGAATATCTTGGCCTTTTATTTTGGCCACTTTGATGAACTGGTTATTTACCTCACCTACTATTTTCGGGGAAAAATACGACGATAAATTCCTACTTACTTCTTTTAAGTTTACCATTCGGTGTGGTTTAATAGCGTTATTACTGAACAAACGAAGTACTTCTCAGGTTATTTATAAATATAAAGAAATGTAAATCTTTTGAGTGAGGCGTTAGTCGATATGCGAAGCGATTTTAACCAAAAAACAAATACCCGAGTACAAAAAAGGACAACAGACAACCGTCAAACCCTTCCTGCCATCCTATCCTTGGCAAGTTGCAAAACGATATGGAATTGGTCCTCCAAGTTCATCTCACTATTATCGATTACAATGGCGCTCTCTGCTATTCTTAGAGGGGAATCTGCTCGGTGAGAATCGATCTCATCTCGTTCCTGAACATTTTCATATACTTCTTCATACGTGACTTCCTCTCCACGATTTACCAATTCTTGATACCGACGCTGTGCACGCACCTCGGGTGTGGCGGTCATAAAAAGTTTCAATTCTGCATTCGGAAATACTACAGTACCGATATCCCTGCCATCCATGACCACACCACCGTTTTCACCAAACTTATGTTGGATTTGCACGAGTTTTCTACGAACTTCAGATACTGCTGCAATCACACTAACATATTCGGATACTTCCAAAGTACGTATGGCTTTCTCTACATTTTCCCCATTCAGGTAAATTTCATTTTTAGTTCCATTTCTCCTGAAAGCCACCTCGATAGCGGGAAGGTCCTGGAGAAGAGCTTCTTTATTGAAATGAATCTTATCTATATAACCCTTTCTCAATGCATAAAGGGTAACGGCCCGATACATCGCACCACTATCTACATATACATAACCAATATAATCGGCAAGTTGCTTTGCTACCGTGCTTTTACCGGTGGAGGAATGCCCGTCTATGGCGATGGTTATACGCCGCATTATTGGAGATTTATATTGAGCCCGAAAAAACTGGAAGCCGCCGCGGAATTGTATTTGGAATAGGCATAACTCAATCGAATTTTATTGAGTCGAATACTAAAACCACCACTGAGCCCAGCAAACGAACGCTGCTCTAAGATACGTAATTCTTCCCCACGACGGAAGTTGTAGCCAAGTCTAAGATTGAATCCACTTTCAGGAAAAATTTCTATCCCAACAATGGCATGACGGAAAAGATTGTCTATAAAGGTGATTTTTTCTGAAGTAGCATTTCCTTCCAAATCGATTTCGTCCCGATTAGGATTTGAAAAGGCCACATTCCATTGATGCATATTCTCTAGTGTCAAGTGCCAACGGATGGGGATATTCTGTAGGGTTTGAGAAATACCCAATATTACTTCAAAAGGGAGCTTTTCTAAAGTGACGTCATAGGGTGTTAACTGGGAACCCACATTTCTGGCAACAGCCGCAATATTGAGATCCCAATCTTCGTAAACATACATCACTGCAATGTCGAGTGCAACTCCCATGGAAGTATATTGCTCCAATTTGGAAGAGATAAACTTAAGATTCCCACCAATGTGAAAATTAGTAAAGGCTACATTTCGAGCATGGCCTACCGAGAAGGCAAATTCGCCTCCACTGAAGGTGTCTGTAAAATTCCCTTGTTCATCATAACCATCAAACTTTCCGTAGTTTATGTAAGTGGCTCCCATGTGCAAAACCTGCGTTCGTCGATCCCATAGATAGGCATAGGCAGCGGTACCATAATTGACATCACCGAGATAGTTATTGTAGTTGACAGATAGTTGATTATCCATCTTCCAATTGATGCTGGCAGGATTGAAAAGCCCTTGGGTTGGATCGTAATCATAGTTCGTGATTACCTTTCCCCCTAATGCTGCCTGTCTGGGTGAAATCGCCAGATTCATGAATTGGTAGGTAGCCTTTCCCCCTACTTGCGCAAAAGTAGCAGAGATGGATAGGAGGCAAATAAAAAGGCTAAGTAATCGAACCATCAATCGAGTTAACGTTCCTTGGATTTAAAACGAGTACAATGATAATTTATTTTTAGGAGGGAAAAAAGGATTTGAAGGCTGCGGAACCGACTTTCCAGTGGAATAGTAGTATCTCCCTTCAAACTATAACCGACAACCAACAACAGAGAACGGAAAACCGTTACAACTTTTTCGCGTTTTTCACTTTTTGCTTGGTAATAGCGACCTCCAAAACTTCTCGCATTTCCTTCACATAATGGAACGTAAGCCCTTTCAAGTACTCGGGTTTTATTTCTTCAATATCACGTCTGTTTTCCTCGCTCAATACAATTTCCTTGATACGGGCACGTTTCGCGGCTAGAATCTTTTCCTTAATCCCCCCTACAGGTAACACTTTCCCTCGTAAAGTAATCTCACCCGTCATAGCGATACTCTTTTTTACCTTTCTTTGGGTAAACAAGGATACGAGAGACGTTAGCATCGTGATACCAGCACTTGGACCGTCTTTAGGGGTTGCCCCTTCTGGGACGTGTATGTGTACATTGTATCTATGGAACACATCTGGGTTGATACCCAACCATTCGGCGTTCGATTTAATATATTCCATGGCAATCGTAGCCGATTCCCTCATGACAGTTCCCAAGTTCCCAGTAATTGTTAAACTACCTTTACCTTTGGACAGAGCCGATTCAATAAAAAGAATATCCCCTCCAACACTTGTCCAAGCCAATCCAGTTACAACACCAGCCACATCATTGTTTTCGTATTTGTCCCGTTCCATCCGAGCGGGTCCTAATACATCTTCAATGATTTCGTTGGTAACTTTTACCTCGTAGGGTTCTTCCATGGCAATCTTCATGGCGGCATATCGCACCATTTTGGCAATCTGTTTTTCCAATCCACGAACCCCACTTTCACGGGTATATCCCTCAACAATTTTCTCCAACTGACGTTTTCCGATTTTTAAATCGTTGTCCGAGAGTCCGTGCTCTTTTAACTGTTTTGGAAGTAAGTGACGTTTTGCAATCTCTACTTTTTCTTCAATGGTGTATCCGGAAACATGTATGATTTCCATACGATCACGTAAAGCTGGTTGAATGGTACTTAAGCTATTGGACGTGGCAATAAACATAACTTTGGAAAGGTCATACCCTATTTCCAGGAAGTTGTCATGGAAGGCATTGTTTTGTTCAGGATCCAGCACTTCCAACATTGCTGAGGAAGGATCTCCTTGGCTTCCAACAGACAGTTTATCAATCTCGTCAAGTACAAAAACGGGATTGCTGGTACCTGCTTTTTTAATGCTTTGAATAATCCTACCCGGCATTGCACCGATGTAGGTTTTACGGTGACCACGAATCTCCGCTTCATCACGCAATCCACCCAAAGACATACGAACATATTCCCTACCCAATGCTTCTGCTATAGATTTTCCTAAGGATGTTTTCCCAACCCCTGGAGGACCGTAAAGACATAAAATGGGCGATTTCATGTCATTTCGAAGTTTCAGAACTGCTAAGTATTCAACAATACGATCCTTAACATCGTCCAAACCATAATGGTCTCGATCTAGAATTCGTCTTGCGCGTTTTAAATCAAACTTATCCACACTGTATTCATTCCAGGGCAACTCCAATAGTAAATCCAAGTAATTTCTCTGAATACTGAATTCTGCTACCTGCGGATTCATGCGCTGCAGTTTGGCAAGTTCCCGATCGAAATGCTTACGGACTTCTTCGCTCCATCTTTTGGTTTTGGATTTCGCCCGCATCTCTTCAATTTCAGCTTCGTACGAATTCCCACCCAATTCCTCTTGAATGGTTTTCATTTGCTGCTGAAGAAAATACTCTCGTTGTTGTTTGCTAATATCACTTTCAACTTTCGACTGGATATCCATGCGAAGGGATAATTTCTGAAGCTCTATGTTCAAAAACTTCAAGGTCTCCATGGCTCGCTCCTTCAAGTCATTAATCTCCAACAACTTCTGCTTTTCGGACACTTCAATATTCAGATTGGAACACACAAAATTTACCAAGAAGGAAGAGCTTTCAATATTCTTTATGGCAAAGGCAGCATCCGAAGGGATGTTTGGGCTATCCTTAATGATTTCAATAGCCAATTCCTTGATGGTATCAATGATGGTCTGAAATTCAACGTTGTCCTGAGCCGGACGCGCTTCATCCACTTCTTTGATGGTGGCTTTAAGATAAGGATCTGTAGAAACCATTTCTACTACCTCGAAACGTTTCTTACCTTGAATGATAACTGTGGTATTTCCATCGGGCATTTTCAACACCCTTAAAATTCGGGCAACCGTACCTACCGTATTAATATCTTCCAGGCCCGGATTCTCATGCATTTCGTCTTTTTGAGCGACCACTCCAATAGCTCTACCTGCTTTGTTCGCCTCATTGATCAATTTGATGGATTTATCCCTTCCCGCAGTAATCGGGATTACTACGCCTGGAAACAAAACCGTATTTTTCAGGGGCAATATTGGAAGGCTTTCGGGAAGTTCTTCCCGCGCCATGGCATCCTCATCTTCAGGGGTCATAAGCGGTATCAATTCCGCATCATCGTGTAAATCTTGTAATGACAAACTGTCCATGGTAATAAGTTTCGACTTCATCATAGCTATAGAGTAGGACAATCTGTCACGATAAACCATAGACATCCTGTCCTTATTTTGTATTTTTAGAGGTGTTATCCAGCCTAACGGCTTGAATAGCCACCATTCACAATCCTTGTTCACCTCCATAATTCAATAGTTATGCCACAGAATTTTTTTCTGAAGTGTAACATTTTGAATTTAGAGACATCTATGAAGTAAACAATAGTTTTTGGCACTAACCACGCAGAATATTGAATCCTTACTCGCTCTTTGTCAGAAGGGAAATCAGTTGGCCCAATTAGAGGTGTACAACCGGTACAACAAAGCCATGTATAATGTGGCCTTGCGTATTGTGAAAAACACCGCAGAAGCCGAAGATGTCATGCAGGAATCCTTCATTTCAGCCTTCGGAAAATTGGACAGCTATAAAGGGGATGCCTCATTTGGCGCTTGGCTGAAACGAATTGTGGTGAACAATAGTATAGTTCATTATAGGAAAAGTCAACGCTATACAGAGCTTCCAGAATATGGAATGGCGGAAGCAATGGATGAAACAGGATTGGCGGAAGAGGACTATAATGCTGTTCGATCTTCCCAACTTATGGACTGCATGAACAGCATCCATGAATCCTACCGCACCATTTTAAGCCTCCATTTTATTGAGGGCTACGACTATGAGGAAATCTGTGAGATCATGGAAATTAGTTATGCAAACTGCAGAACCCTAATCTCTCGTGCCAAGGAAAGTTTAAGGAAAAAATTACAAACGGTATGAAACAAAAGGATCACATAGAAACATTATTTGAACGCTTAGAAGGAAGCTTCGATATCGAGACCCCTCCTACTGGCCACCAAGGACGTTTCATGGAGAAGTTGGAGGCATTCAATCAACAAAAATCCCAAAAAAGAAACTGGTGGAAACCATTGTCCATTGCTGCTTCTATTGCCATTCTATTTACCATAGGATTTTTGGGCTACAACCCAGAACCCAATAGTGTCGACCTGGCAAAAGTTTCTCCAGAAATGGAAAAGACCCAGTCCTTTTTTGTGACGACCATCCATCAGGAAATCGAAAAACTGAAAAGTTTGGAAGATGGCGATACCCAAAAGTTGGTAACCGATGCACTCGACCGTTTGGAGATTCTGGAACAAGATTACGAACAATTAAAAGTGGATTTGGTAACCAGTGGAAACGACAAACGCGTGATCGCCGCCATGATCGCCAATTTCCAAAGCAGGATCGACATCCTGGAACAAGTAATAACCACCATTGAAGAAATTAAAACACTTAAAGCAAACCGAAATGAAACGACTATTTAAAATATTATTAATCGCGCTTGCCATCCCAGTTGCAGCTTCGGCTTCCGATCCCAAGTTTAATGGAAAGCACACCAAGGAGAAAACCATTCACAAAGAATTTAATGTGAATGCTAATGTCGAACTATTGGTAGATAACAGTTATGGAAATATCGACATTGTCACCTGGGGCGAAAACAGAATCGTTATCGACGTTTTGATCCGTACCAATGGGAACGACGAGGATAAAGTGAACAAGAAACTCGAAAATATCGACGTGGAGTTTTCAAACTCCCCCAGTGAAGTAAATGCCCGTACTTTATTCCGTGACAAGAAAAACTCCTCTTGGAGCTGGTGGGGCAATAAAAACAACAATGTAAAGATGGAAATCAATTATACCATCAAGATGCCTGTGGGTGGACGCGTAGATTTGAGCAATGATTATGGAAGTATCAATCTGAACGAACTTCAAGGGCGCGCCAAGATTAGCTGTGATTATGGCCAAATCAATATTGGAAAACTTATGGCGAGTGATAATTCCTTGAATTTTGATTATACCAAGAACTCTACCATTGGTTATATGAAAGGTGGAAGTATCAATGCTGATTACTCAAGCTTTACCTTGGAAAAAGTAGAAAAACTTGATTTAAATGCAGATTATACGCAGTCTGAAATCATTGAAGTAAACGATATTGTCTATAACAATGACTATGGTAAAATTACTATAAAACAGGCTAGAAACCTTGAAGGACGCGGTGATTATATTCCTTTGCGAATCGATAAACTTACAGGAAGTATGGTAGTAAATACCGATTACGGATCTGTTTCAGTAGATGAAATCATGCCTTCTGTAAAAGAAGTAACCATCAATTCCGACTACGCTGGCATCAAATTAGGGTACAACGCCAACTATCACTTCAACTTTGCTATAAAATTATCCTATGCGAGTTTGAGTGGTGAAGAAGATCTAGAGATCATTGCTGTAGACAAAAGCAATCATAATAAATCCTATTCCGGATATCACGGGAAAAAGGACTCTGGAAACAACATCAATATCAATTCTGAATACGGAGGGGTATCCTTACGTAAACTTTAAACCAACAACTATGAACAGAAAATCACTAGCAACACTCATCTTGGCAAGTTTCCTTGCCCTTCCCTCAATCCACGCACAATGGGGTGGAAATAAAGTGGTAGGTAATGGCAACATTACCACTCAGACCGTAAACACTTCCGATTATGACGAAATCAAATTGGTAGGTTCCATGGACGTTGAACTGGTTAGTGGGACAGAAGGAGCCATTCAAGTAACTACCGATGAAAATCTTCATGAGTATTTAGAGATTTCTACGGAAGGAAATGATTTAATTATCAAAACCAAAAAGAATTATTATCTAAAATCTAAAAAAGGAATCTTGGTAACTGTACCATTCCGTGATTTAACAGCTATTAAGATGGTAGGGTCGGGTGATATCAATACCAAGGACGTGATTCAAGGAGAGAATTTAGAAGTAACGTTGACAGGTTCTGGGGATATCAATCTAGAATTGGATGCCACATTTGTGGATGCTACTATTACTGGATCGGGCGATGTACGACTTTCAGGAAAAACCAATTCTTTGGAAGTTTCAGTGACCGGTAGCGGTGATTTCCGTGGAAGTGATTTAGATTCCAACGATACCGAAGTTACTGTAAGTGGTTCCGGGGATGCTAAGGTTGTCGCTAAAAAGAGCTTAAAGGCTCGAGTGAGTGGTTCGGGCGATATCGGTTATACCGGCAATCCAGAAAGAAGAGACACCAAAACCTCTGGTTCTGGAAATATAAGTACCTTTTAATCAACCACCAACCAAATAAA
>CAZOSF010000021.1:6362-32448 GCA_964582415.1 uncultured Alteromonas sp. | reverse complement strand
AATAAAAAAAGGTAAACGAAAGTTTACCTTTTTTTGCCCCAAATCTACCATGAACTTAACCTACTTATGCTATGGTATACTCAAATATAAATCAAACTTTTTGAGGATTTTTTAACTTTTAGACCAATAACTTCTTTTTTCGTTAAAAAGCAAGAAAAGTGTAGGTTAGTATAAAATATCTTGTGAAAAGTATCGTTACAATCATTGAAAAACGCCTTTTTTCCCCAAGTTAGAAGACCAATAAGATGCAAATAAAAAAGGTAAACTTGCGTTTACCTTTTTTGCCCCAAATCTTACCATGAACTTAACCTACTTATGCTATGGTATGTGACAAATGTATGTCAAATAGTTCAATCGGCGTACAGACTTTTCCTACTTTTCGAAGAAGTGTTTATAATTTTCGATTAACTACAAACTTTGACTATAATTCGGTCAAAATTCTGATTAGTAAGCTCTTTCAGGATTGCCTTCCATGAAATGGATGAAGGCTCGATTCACGACTTTTTTTCCTCCTGGGGTAGGATAATCCCCTGTGAAATACCAATCTCCTAGGTTTTTCGGACAGGCAATATGCAAATCGTCCACCGATTGGAAAATTACTTTTACGTCGGCCTTAATACTATCATCCACTATAATATCGGCGATTTTATCGGAAATTTCTTCATCGGAAAATGGGGCATAAAGCTCTTTTACATGATTGATGATTTCCTCTTTCTTTGAATCTTTGGCCACTTCCAACTTGCACTTTTGGTAGATATCCTCCACAATACTATAGGTGCCCCTTTCTTTATGCAATTCCAACGCTGCGTTGAAGGCTACTAAATGTTCCAATCGAGCCATATCGATTCCATAGCAGTCCGGATAGCGAATTTGAGGAGCCGATGACACAACGATTATTTGCTTCGGGTGAAGGCGATCCAACATTTTTAGGATGCTTTTCTTTAATGTAGTTCCCCGTACGATACTGTCATCGATTACTACAACGCTGTCGTTCTCACGAACCACCCCGTAGGTTACATCATACACGTGGGCCACCAAATCGTCCCTGCTGCTATCTTCTGTAATGAAAGTACGAAGTTTCACATCCTTGATAGCCAATTTTTCAGTACGAATCTTTTGGGCTTGGATGGTTTCCAAGCGTTCTTCGGTCAAAGAATCCTTTTCTTTAAGGATAGTTTCATTCTTTTGACGGTTCAATTCGTCTTGGGCGGCCTCCAGCATTCCATAGAAAGAAGTCTCGGCGGTATTGGGGATAAAGGAGAATACCGTATTGGCCGTATCATAATTGATAGCCTGCAACACCTTCGGCATGACCCGTCTACCCAATTCTTTACGTTCTTGATAAATTTCAGCGTCACTTCCTCTGGAAAAATAAATACGTTCAAATGAACATGATTTACGTTCCAAGGGTTCCTTTACCTTTTTGATTTCGAAGTGCCCATTCTTTTTAATGATGGCGGCATGACCTGGATCCAACTCATGGATTTCCTCAAAAGGAACATTGAAAACCGTCTGAATCACAGGACGCTCCGAGGCAACCACCACCACTTCTTCGTCACGATAGTAATAGGCCGGACGGATTCCTGCAGGATCTCTTAATACAAAGGCATCACCATGCCCCAACAGACCCGCCATGGCATAACCACCATCCCAGTTTTTGGCAGACTTACGAAGTATTTTTCCAATGTTCAGATTTTCGGCGATAAAAGGAGAGGCCTCCATTTTGGTCATTCCATCAGCCTTAGCTCTTTTATATAACTTCCTAACGGCATCGTCCAAGAAATGCCCAATTTTTTCCATCACGGTAATAGTATCGGCTTTTTCCTTGGGATGCATTCCGAGTTTGATCAAGTTATTGAACAACTCGTTGGTGTTGGTCATATTAAAGTTTCCGGCGATGATGAGGTTACGATGCATCCAGTTGTTCTGACGAAGAAAAGGATGCACGGTTTCAATACTATTTCCGCCGAATGTTCCATAGCGAACGTGCCCTAAATACAATTCGGCCAAGTAAGGAATGGTCTTTTTTTGCAGTTCAATATCATCAATAATCTCAGGATGGTTTACAAATTCCTGATTGATCCGGGCGTTGATCTGACTGAATATATCTTGGATGGGCTGTGCAGCATTGGAGCGGATTCTGCTGATATAGCGCTCTCCGGGCATCATGTCCATTTTGATTCCAGCAAAACCAGCACCATCTTGTCCGCGGTTGTGCTGCTTTTCCATCATGAGGTACATCTTGTTTACCCCATAGAATGCGGTTCCATATTTCGCTTTGTAGTATTCCAAGGGCTTTAGAAGCCTTACCAAGGCAATACCACATTCATGTTTCAACTGATCGCTCATAGCATCACAAAAAATAGATCAAACAAAAAACGCCCAAAAATGGGCGCAGCTTATGCCAAACGTATATTGAACTGAGTTAGTTTTTCAAATTGCAAAAGGCGGTCATTCAGTTCTTGCTGAGAGACTTCCTCTAGCCGTTCCGTTCCAAATTTCTCCACGCTAAAGGAAGCTAGGGCAGAACCATTGATCACCGCGTTCTTCATATTTTCAAAAGAGAAATCCATTGTTTTGGCCAAATAGCCCGAAACTCCTCCCGCAAAAGTATCTCCAGCTCCCGTAGGATCGAAAACAGACTTCAGGGGTAAGGCTGGGGCAAAGAAAATTTGATTGTCTCGGAACAATAGGGCTCCATGTTCTCCTTTCTTTATGACCACAAACTTTGGCCCCATTTCATGTATTTTTTGGGCGGCTAGTACGAGGGAGTATTCCCCGCTTAATTGCCTTGCTTCTTCATCATTAATGACCAGCATATCTACTTTACGGATTACCTTCATCAGGTCATTCCAACTAGTATCCATCCAATAATTCATGGTATCCAACAACACGAGTTTAGGATCGTCCAATTGTTCAATAACACTCAGCTGTACCAATGGATGTAAATTTCCCAGCATCACAATAGAAGCATCCTTGAAATTGTCTGGAACTACCGGATTGAAATCGGCCAATACATTCAATTCGGTAGCCAAGGTATCCCTGGAATTCATGTCGTAATGATATTTCCCGCTCCAGAAGAAGGTTTTGCCATGAGGTACTACTTCCAAGGAAGAAACGTCGATATTTCGAGCATGAAACTTATCGATATATTTTTTTGGAAAATCGCCTCCAACCACCGATACAATCGCGCTTTCAACATTATACATCGAGGCAGCCATTCCGATAAATGTTGCGGCACCTCCCAATATTTTATCGGTCTGTCCAAAAGGAGTTTCGATCGCATCAAAGGCAACGGTTCCAACAATGACAAGTTTGCTCATATCCAGCGTATTATTACGAGGTGGCAAAGATACGTTTTTAGGAAGAGATATGCTAATACTGAAGGTAGGTCTATTTCCTCCCAAAATCGGCGGGTATTTCCCCCCAGGCCTTTGTTTCCCATTTTACGATTTTTGTGTTGTAGGAGTTGTTTTTTAACCAAGCTTCTGCACGTTGAATCAAATCGAAAAGGGCCTTGTTTTTAGAAGTGGGCTTCAACTTTGTATTGCATTTTTTGCGCTTTACCCATCCTTGGGCAATCTTACTGTCGGTGTAGATGATACGATCGCTCCCTTTCTTTTGCAGATACGCCAATCCGTGAACGATGGCTAGAAATTCACCCACGTTATTTGTGCCTTGTTGGAAGGGGCCCTGACGGAAGAGTTCCTTTTGGGTTTGGGTATCTACCCCGCGGTATTCCATCAAGCCTGGGTTTCCGCTAGAGGCTGCATCTACGGAAATAGAATAAAGATTGGGGGAACCAATTTTTTTAAGGGCTTCGGGGCTTAGTACTTTTTTCTTTTTACCCTGACCTTTATAGTCGGTATATTCCTTGTGATAATAGGCCACCCGAGCTTCATTGATATTTTCAAAGGATTTGTACTGGGCGCCTGATACTCCTGCAATGGCTTTTTTACAATCTTCCCAACTGGTATAGATTCCAGCGGGATTACCGAACCAAACGACATAATATTTCTGTTTTTTCGCAGCCACTTTTTAGGAAGCTTGGGATTCAAGCAATGCGGCAATCACTTTTGGAAAATGTTCATATTCCAGTTCGTGTACTTTATGGGCCACGTCATCCGGTGTATCGGAAGGTAGGACTGGGGTAGCAGTTTGATAAATAATGGCTCCCTCGTCGTAATGTTCGTTAACGTAATGGATAGTTATTCCTGTTTCTGTTTCGTGATGTGCAACTACTGCTTCATGAACCCGGGAACCATACATACCCTTTCCGCCATATTTGGGCAGGAGTGCAGGATGAATATTGATCACCCTATTGGGATACTGCTCCAAAATATGTTTTGGAAACATCCAGAGAAAACCTGCGAGTACGATGAGGTCTGGATGCGCATTGCTCAACCACAGTTGTACGCCTTCAGGGTCATACAATTCCTCCCGTGTAAATGATTTGCTGTCGACCCCCAAGTTTTTCGCCCGTTCCAATACAAAGGCGTCTTTTTTATTCGAGAGAACTAGAACGACTTCGGCGAGATCACCGTCCCTAAAATATTCGATTATGTTTTGGGCATTGGTACCACTGCCCGAAGCAAAAATGACAATACGCTTCTTCATGGTTCAAAAAATCGAAGACAAAAGTAATTGAATACCGAGAAACTTCTATTAAAATTGCTTAAATTGGTTTCACATTTTGGGGCTAAGGTGGTGTTTTAAATTAAAATATTTTATTTTTGCCCCCGATAATTAAATCTAAAAATTAAGAATTATGTCTGACATTGCATCAAGAGTAAAAGCGATTATCGTAGACAAATTGGGCGTTGACGAGAACGAAGTTGTTAACGAAGCTAGCTTCACCAACGATCTTGGAGCCGATTCATTGGATACGGTAGAGCTTATCATGGAATTTGAAAAGGAATTCGATATTCAGATTCCTGACGATCAAGCTGAAAATATCGCTACAGTAGGGCAAGCAATTTCCTATATAGAGGGAGCAAAATAATACTACTTCCGTATGGAATTAAAGCGAGTTGTTGTTACTGGTCTTGGTGCGCTCACTCCCATTGGCAATACCATTCCTGAATATTGGGAAGGTCTTAAAAGTGGCAAGAGTGGATGTGCTCCTATTACCTATTTTGATACTGAAAAGTTCAAAACAAAATTCGCTTGTGAGCTTAAAAATTACGACCCTAACGATTATTTCGACAGAAAAGAAGTACGAAAACTTGATCGCTTTGCACAGTATGCCTTAGTGGCCTCCGATGAAGCCATTCAGGACGCCAATCTTAACCTAGAGGAGTTGGATAAATTCCGTGTTGGGGTAATTTGGGGTGCTGGTATCGGCGGATTGCAAACGTTTCAAGATGAAGTTATAAGTTTTGCAGAAGGGGATGGAACACCGCGTTTCAACCCCTTCTTTATTCCTAAAATGATTGCAGATATTGCCCCAGGTAATATCTCCATCAAACATGGGTTCATGGGACCAAATTATACTACGGTCTCTGCCTGTGCCTCTTCCGCCAATGCGATTATTGATGCCATGAACTATATTCGATTGGGCACCTGCGACGTTATCGTCACTGGTGGAAGTGAAGCTGCCGTAACGATAGCAGGTATGGGAGGATTTAATGCCATGCATGCCTTATCTACACGTAACGACAGCCCAGAAACAGCCTCTCGCCCTTTCGATGCTACCCGCGATGGTTTCGTGCTTGGTGAAGGAGGAGGAGCATTGGTTCTGGAAGAATACGAACACGCAAAAAAACGCGGCGCTAAAATCTATGCAGAAGTAGCTGGAGGTGGAATGACAAGTGATGCCTATCATATGACAGCCCCACATCCTGACGGAATCGGGGTAGAGCGCGTTATGTTGAATTGTTTGCAGGATGCTGGTTTGAAGCCTGAAGAGGTAGATACCATCAATACGCATGGAACTTCTACGCCATTGGGAGATGTAGCCGAACTTAAGGCCATCAGCAATGTTTTTGGAGAACATGCACCCGATATCAATATCAACTCTACAAAGTCCATGACGGGACATCTATTAGGTGCTGCTGGCGCCATAGAGGCGATTGCCTCCATTTTGGCCATGCAGCATGGGTTAGTGCCTCCAACCATTAACCACACTACCGTCGATGAAAACATCGACCCCACTTTGAATCTTACCCTGAACAAAGCTCAAAAGCGGGATATTAAGGTAGCGATGAGCAATACCTTTGGCTTCGGAGGGCACAATGCCTGTATCGTCTTCAAGAAGTTCGAAGATTAGTTTTTATGGCCAAACTGAAATACATATTCTCCTCTTCCAGACACGAAAAGGATGATGACTTCTACCATGCCATCAAAAGAATATTGGGGTTTAAGCCTTCCGATATTTCTATTTATCGAGAAGCGTTTACCCATCGTTCCATGAATACGACCAATACCGAGGGGCAACCTCAAAATTATGAGCGTTTGGAATTTTTGGGGGATGCCATGCTGGGTTCGGTAATTGCAGCGCATTTGTTCAAAAAGGTTCCCCATGGAAATGAAGGATATCTCACCAAAATGCGATCGAAGGTGGTGAGTAGGGAACATTTAAATGAACTAGGGCGTGATCTGAAACTAATCGATTTGGTTCGAACCAATGTTCCCATCGATCAGTTCGGAGAGAATATTCACGGGAACGTCTTTGAAGCCTTGGTGGGCGCGATTTATTTGGATAAGGGATTTTCCACGGTCGACAAGTTTATTCACAGACGGGTTATCAAGCCCTACGTGGATATTCAGAAATTGGAAGGGAAGATTATTAGTTACAAAAGCTTGTTCATCGAATGGTGTCAGAAAAATAAAAAGAGCTTCAAATTCAACACCTACGAGGACAATGGCATTGACCCATTAAAGCATTTTGCGGTTAAGCTGCAGCTAGAGCAAGATACGGTGGCCAAAGCAAGGGGAACCTCTAAAAAGAAAGCGGAAGAACGAGCCGCAAAGAGAGCTTATTATAAGCTTCAGAAATCCATGCAGATGCAGGGTAGTTAAACACCCATTTACAAAAACGATTTCGTACCACTTTTACCTAAAATTAATTTCAGGTACTCCTACATCCACAAAACAATTCTTATTTTTATTAAAATTTACCGGTATGGGGCTGCAGAAGTTGGTATTGGATGAGCTTTTTGATGAGGACTATTCACTAGTGGCAATACACTGTAGTGAAGAGGCTTACAAATTGGCATTCCTCATCAACAAACATGTGGGTCTCCGGCTCCAGAGAATGCGGATTGATCTTGATTATAGCGTGGATGGTTTGGAGGTAACCTATCCATTGTTTCAGTTCGACAATAAATCACAATATACAACCTACTATCTTGTGAGCAACAAATGTAAGTCCCAAGTCGCCCAACTAAACAGTGCTGGAGGGCTTTTCGATTCACAGGAAACCTCCAAAACGGTGGTAAATTATCTCATTCCTGAATTCAAGAAAGTAGATTACTTTCTGAAAATCGAGTCGGATGCTCCACTGATGCCCCTCAGAAAAACCATTGCTCTTTTGAATGAAATCAAGGAAGTAATTTCTTCCTACAGTATAGAAACCGAAAAGATTAAATCGAAAAAGAACCTAATATTTCATTAATGCCAACTACCAAAAAGACCAAAATTGTTGCTACCCTAGGGCCAGCAACCAGCGATAAGAAAACCCTGAAAGCCATGATTGAGGCCGGGGCGAATGTCTTCAGAATTAACTTTTCCCATGCAGATTATGAGGATGTTTCCCAGCGCGTTAAAATGATTCGGGAACTCGAAGAAGAAACAGGGATCTCCAGTGCTATTCTTGCCGATTTACAAGGCCCAAAATTACGCGTGGGTGTGATGAAGGAGGAAGTAGTTGTAAACAAGGGAGATGAAATTGAATTTTGTACAGGGAAGGAATTTGAAGGGACCAAGAAAAAGGTCTATATGAATTACGAGAAATTTCCTGCAGATGTGAAGGCCGGGGAGAAAATACTGCTTGATGACGGAAAATTGATTTTTGAAGTGTTGTCTACCAATGGTAAAGACAGTGTAAAAACCAAAGTGCTTCAAGGGGGGCCATTGCGTTCAAAAAAAGGCGTGAATCTTCCCAACACCAATATTTCTTTACCAGCCTTAACAGCCAAGGATAAGGAGGACGCCATATTCGCCATAAGTTTGGAGGTAGATTGGATAGCCTTGTCATTTGTTCGTCATGCTGAAGATTTGATGGAATTGCAAGCGCTTATTGAAGCCCACAGTGAATATAAAATTCCAATCATCGCAAAAATTGAAAAGCCAGAAGCCGTTAAGAACATTGAATCTATCGTTCCCTATTGCGACGGATTGATGGTGGCTAGAGGTGATTTGGGAGTAGAAGTGCCTGCAGCCGATGTGCCACTCATCCAAAAGGAATTGGTGCTAACGGCTAAAAAGGCACGTATCCCCGTGATTATTGCCACCCAGATGATGGAAACCATGATTTCGTCATTAACTCCAACACGTGCTGAGGTTAATGATGTGGCAAATAGTGTGATGGACGGTGCCGATGCGGTTATGCTATCCGGAGAAACTTCCGTGGGGAAATATCCAGTGGAAACCATTGAGCGCATGGCGAGTATCTGTAAGCGGGTAGAGAACAGCGATTTAATAAAAGTTCCTCACAATCCACCTCATGTGCGCACCAATCGATTCATCACCAAGTCGGTATGTTATCATGCAGCGCGTATGGCCGACGAAATAGAAGCGAAGGCCATTTGTACCCTGACCAATAGTGGGTACACGGCCTTTCAAATCTCTGCTTGGCGTCCCGATTCCCATATCTTGGTGTTTACCTCCAATCGCCGCATTTTATCCCGTTTGAACTTACTTTGGGGGGTAAAGGCATTTTATTATGATAGGTATGTTAGTACCGATGAAACCGTTGAAGATGTGAATCAAATTGCCCTTCAGAAAGGGTTCGTCCAAAAGGGAGATTATCTGGTGAACCTTGCTGCCATGCCTATTGTTGAAAAAGGGATGGTAAATACCCTGAGGGTATCCCAGGTATAAATTCGTGAAAATGTATCTTTAGACAACTTTTTACAATTGCTGGAAAATTGTACTTTTCCAGCAAGAAAATACTCTTAATCCTATTGGTTCCCAAATTAAGGTAGATGCTATGAACCCTAAGAAGATTTCCGCCTTTATCATTCTTACCCTTTTGGCCCTTTTGGCCCTTACTTTTTTCAGCCAAACGCTTGATATTAAAGCCGGTCAGGAAGAAGAAGGATTTAATTTGGGGTTCGCCGAACTGAAATACCCAAAGTTCAATAGCTTCATGACAGAGGGGGAAGCTATTGAACCGAAAAAGGAAATCGACAGTATTATCAAGAACATCACCCCAATCCTTGAAGAGGTTGAAGAAATCACTGAAGATACAACGGCTGTGGAAATCGCTGTGGATTCGACTCCTAAAATGGATTTCTCTAATATTGATACCACGAAAATCGTGCGTATCCATTATCCTGAGAACAAAGAAGCCTTTCTCAATACTTTAAACGGGTACCTAAAAAGCGGCACTTGTAGAATTGTGCACTATGGGGATTCACAATTGGAAGGAGATCGGATTTCTGCTTACGTTCGAAATAGGCTACAGGGAATGTATGGTGGTTCTGGTCCGGGTTTCATCCCGATCAAACAAGCCTATGAGCAGATCAGCGCATCGGTTACCCCTTCGGAAGAATGGCTTCGCTACGCGGCATTCAATCGAAGACAAGACCGAATGGATCCTGCTTACTACGGGATTTATACCTCCATTTCCAGATTCCATCCTTATGTGCACCCAGAAGATACGACTCAGGTTTTTGAGCCTAGTTTGCAAAAAGCGACCATCCGTATTGCGCCCTCTCGTAAACTGTATCGACGATTGGGAGATTATTCGCGAATTGGGCTACACTACGGAAATTGTACTTCACCAACTTCCATCAAGGTATACCAAGATGGGACACTTATCAAAGAGGATGCTTTGGTTGAAGATGGGCAGTACCATGAATACAAATTGAACTTCGATGCTACCCCAGGAGAGGTTCTTATCGAGCTTGAGGGAACCCAAAGCCCTAATTTTTATGGTCTAACCTTGGACGGAAAAGACGGGATTTCCCTAGATAACGTCGCTATGCGCGGGGCTTCGGGAACCATTTTTGTAAAATTGGATCGCTCGAGCTACGACCAAATGGCCAAGAATCTTGATCCTAAAATTTTCATCTTCCAATATGGTGGGAATACGGTACCCTATTTGAAATCGAAAGAATCTGTAGACAATTACGTGAATTATGTTCGTTCGAATATCAACTGGGTACGAAGACACAATCCAAAAGTATCTGTATTGTTTATTGGGCCTTCCGATATGGCTACATCGGTAAACGGGAATTGGGTAACCTATCCCTTATTACCCTATTTAGACCAAAAACTAAAGGAAATGTGTACGGCGAACAATATTGCCTATTGGAGTATGTACGAAGCGATGGGAGGTAAAAATTCCATGCCCTATTGGGTGGAGCAGAAATGGGCGGGATCGGATTACACCCATTTTACGGCCAAAGGAAATAGAATCATATCAGAATTGTTTTTCACTTCCCTTCAACTTGATTTAAAAAGTAACTGATGGAATGAAATCGCACCAAATCTCCTTCATATTTGCCTTCCTACTTAGCGTATCCGTTCTGGGCCAGCGCTATGTATTGGACAGCATCATGGAGGCGCATCCCGATTTGGTGAACTTGGAGGAAAACCGGTTGATCAATGCAGACTCTTCCGTATACTTTCAAAAGTTTTTTAAGGCACTGGACAGTGTGTATGAAGGCACCAAGGAAAAGGTCCATATCTTTCACATAGGCGGCTCCCATATTCAAGCCGATATTTACTCGAACAGGTTACGCACCTATTTGCAAAGCTCTGGCAAGAATACCATGGCACAGCGAGGGTTTGTTTTTCCCTATCAGTTGGCGAATACGAATAATCCAGCGAATTACAAAATAACCTCATCCAATGGCAATTGGCGCGGGGTTCGAAATTCCATTAAGAAAGACAGTATTGCCTGGGGGCTTTCAGGCATTACCGCAGTTTTTGAGGATGTTCGGGACACTTTATGCGTCGAAGCCAACAATAAAAGCTATACTGGGCGTCCTTATCGATTCAATAAATTCCGGCTGTTCTGTAATACATGGACCGATTGCTACCAAGTACAGCCCATCGATACCACCTTGGTCGAAAGTGTAAATGTGGACGATACCCATTATTTCGTGGAGTATGATTTGAAGGAAGATGTGGCTTTTATTGAGTTGGAAGTGAAACAAGTGGATTCTATTCCAAGCGAACCTTTTTTGTTAATGGGTATGGAATTCATGAACGATGAACCTGGAGTCGAATATACCAGCATTGGAGTGAATGGAGCCGATTTTCCCTCCTTCGCACGAAGTGCTTTTTTTGAAAAACAATTAAAACTCTATCACCCCGATTTATTTATTATTTCTATCGGCACCAACGATACCTACAAACCTTCTGCCCGATTTGATTCGGAAAAATTCAAAAGCGATTACGAGGCATTTATTCGCATGATTCAGCGCATTAATCCCGACTGTGCCATCCTGCTTACTGTCCCAAATGATTCCTACTATAGAAGGCGCTATCCCAATGCCAATACGGCGAAGGCGGAAAAAATAATAATGGAACTGGCTGTGGAATACGACATGGCCGTTTGGGATTTTTATCGCGTCATGGGTGGATTCAAAAGCGCCCAAAAATGGTACCGTCACGGATTGATGCCTAGAGACAGAATCCATTTTACCCGGAAGGGCTATCATGTAAAATCGGATTTACTGATGAAAGCGCTTGTGACCGAATGGGAAAAGGCAACCGGAAGGGAACCCGGCAGTATGTTTAACACGATCTTGGAGAACGCCTATGAATAGGTTTAAAGACATTCTCGATTTTTCGGAAGATTTTCCCTTGATCTTTACCCAGGCCAATTTCTGGATATTTTTTGCGGTCGTATATCTGTTGTTTGCACTAATCTACAAGCAGCGGCACTTAAGGAATGCCTATTTACTCTTGGTGAGTTTGTTCTTTTACTACAAAACCAGTGGGCTCTTCGTTGGAATTTTACTCTTCAGCACCATTACGGATTATATTATTGGTCGGTCTATCTACCGAACGGAAATAAGCTGGAAGCGGAAGTTCTTGGTGACCTTAAGTGTAGTGATCAACCTTTCGGTATTGAGCTATTTCAAATATGCCTATTTCTTTACCGATTCCTTCAACATGCTTTTCAATACCAACTATGAAGTGGTGAATTGGTTAGCGTATTGGGCCAATGGATTTTCTAGCAGTAATTATTTTACCATTGATGCTATCATCCTACCTGTTGGGATATCATTCTATACCTTCCAGACGATCAGCTATAGCGTAGATATTTATCGAAGAAAACTAACCCCTCTGAAATCCATTGTTGATTTTGGATTCTATGTAAGCTTCTTCCCTCAGTTGGTGGCAGGACCCATCGTTCGTGCAGAGCATTTCGTGCCACAGATTACCCAAATCACTCGCATTACTAAGGAGGATTTCGATAGGGGAAGCTATATGATACTGAAGGGGCTTATCAAGAAAATGATCTTTGCCGATTATATCGCCATGCATTTCATGGATCGTGTCTTCGATGCTCCAGAAATGTATTCCGGTTTCACCAATATCATGGCATTATTTGGGTATTCCTTACAGATTTATGGAGATTTTTCTGGATATACCGATATCGCTATCGGTTTGGCCCTTCTCATGGGGTATAAACTGCCTATTAACTTTAATTCTCCTTACAAGGCTACCAGTTGCGGTAACTTCTGGAGGCGTTGGCATATCTCACTGTCTACTTGGTTGCGAGATTATCTCTATATTCCGCTGGGGGGGAATCAAAAGGGGAGTACAGCCTCCTATATCATATTAGGATTGATATTGGGTGGCACCGCTTTTGCACTTAGAAGCTGGGTGGCTGCAGGAGTAATAGGGGGACTTGTGATTCTCATCATGATCTTGTCCAAAAAATTTGCATCTGTTCAGAATCATGTAAATACCAACATTAACCTCATGCTTACCATGCTAATCGGTGGATTATGGCATGGGGCTTCTTGGAAATTTGTGCTATGGGGTGGATTGAACGGACTCGGTATTGTAGTCTACAAGTACTGGAGAAGAGTGAGCCCTTACGAGAACAAAACGGGTTGGTTGGTACATGCTTGGAAGGTGGGGATTACCTTTTTGTTTATCACGTATGTTCGGATTTATTTCCGCGGGGAAAGCATGCCTAAAATTGCCCTTTGGTATAAACAAATTGCAAACAATATGGATTGGTCCAATGCCTGGGCGGTATTGACGCATTATAAGATGGTTTTTATCATCATGTTGCTGGGATATATTACCCATTGGTTGCCCCAGTATCAGAAGGACACCCTAGAAGGCTATTATGCCAAAAGTCCGATGGTGATAAAAGGTGCCGTGGCAACCGTCATTGGGGTGCTGTGCTACCAGGCCTTCTCTTCCGACTTCCAACCCTTCATTTACTTCCAGTTTTAAAAAAGAAAAACCGGGTTTCCCCGGTTTGAGCTTATTGAACAGCCTCTTGTTTGGTGAGAATCATCCGATCCCCTTCCTTGTATATACTTACGGTACTTTTAAAATTCTTTGCCGTATAGACGTATTCAATCTTTTGAAAGGCGTTATCCTTTCTCGTAATTTCAAGTTGACTCGTCCAAATGTCTTTTTTAGGCTTGCTATCAACTATGACTTGGAAATCTTTTCCTTTTGCATCGGGAACTGCAAATTCTTTAGGGAAATCGAAAATACGCTGCGCCATGATAAAAGCTTCATGCCATTGTGCATTCGGAAGACTCAGGGTCTGTGTGGTAATGGGATTGCTCTTGGAATCGGAAGTGGTTTCGGAATAGATTACTTCAGGAAACTGAGCCTTTAATTCGGAAGCATAGCCTGCTACAGTGATATCACGTTCGGGAGGGAAGTACTGAGAAAGGTACCCATTGAAGGCAAATCCTTTTTTGTGATTGAATTCAATTTCATCCATAGCCCCCGGAATTCCAGAAACATTCATGGTGTTTTTTCCTTCCGCCTGAATCACTCGGACCTTCGTTCCGTAAGGCATCTTTGCAATTTTTTCACTTTGCAGGTTATTAAATTCCCGCAAGCTTAAACCACTGGGGGCAGTCACATACAAATAATGTTCTGATGAAATAGGGAGTAATTCCTCGGGCTCGGCTAAGGCTAATTCTTCTCTTGGGATTTCCGAACTTTCGTTGGTGGGAACTGCTACCTCATCGGTAGAAGGGGTCTCTTTACAGGCTATGAAACTTAGGCTGCCTGCTGTTAGGGCTAAAACAAAAACTACTTTTTTCATAATGAACAGGTTTTAGGGTTTGTACTCGATTAGAAAAAAGTAATGTTCGTTTCATATCAGAAGTCTAGTTTGAGTTGTACGTCGATGCTGGTGGAACCTGAGTCCGAAGAATCTTCATCCTCCTCTTTGTTGTTGAGGTTCGATAAACTGATACCCAACAAGCGTACCGAATTTTGAAGGCCTTCCTGAAATAACAAATCTTTAACATGCTCCATCAATAAGTCTTTGCTGGAGATATACAAGGGAAGTGTCTTGCTTCTCGTCTGAATATTGAAGTCTGAATATTTTATTTTTAAGGTTATGGTGCGTCCAGCGAGCCCTTTCGATTTCAATCGTCGTGCAACCTCGTCGGCTATACCGTCCAAACGCTCCAACATATACACTTCGGATGAGATATTTTCGTTAAAGGTGCGTTCTGCTGCTAACGATTTACGTTGTCTGCTTGGTTTCACCGAACTGTGTTGAATACCCCTTACGATATCATAATAGAAGGCGCCCCCTTTTCCAAAATGCTCGGTAAGCGCTTCTTTCGAACGCTCTTTTAAGTCTTTTCCGGTAAAAATTCCAAGGCGGTACATTTTTTCCTTAGTCACCTTTCCCACCCCAAAAAACTTTTTTATATCCAAGGCTTCCAAAAAATCCAAAACCTCTTCTGGAGGCACTGTTTTTTGTCCATTGGGTTTGTTGATGTCACTTGCCACTTTTGCAATAAACTTATTGATGGAAATCCCGGCGGAGGCATTAAGACCCGTTTGTGCTTTTATCTTTGCACGGATTTCCTGTGCTATTAAGGTAGCACTGGGGTTTCCCTTTTTGTTTTCCGTCACATCCAGGAAGGCTTCATCCAATGAAAGAGGTTCGACGAGATCGGTATATTCAAAAAAGATTTGCCGTATTTGCTGTGAAATTTCTCCGTATCGGTCGAACCGCGGCTTCACAAAGATGAGGTCGGGACACAACTTTCTTGCTAGCATGCCACTCATAGCGCTTCGTACACCAAATTTCCGCGCCTCATAACTGGCCGCACTCACCACGCCTCTTTTGGAACTACCGCCAACAGCAATAGGCTTCCCCATTAATTCAGGATAGTCCTTTTGCTCTACGGAAGCATAGAAGGCATCCATGTCTACATGAATTATTTTTCGAATAGGGAATTCCATAGGCATCGCCTAAAAATAGGTTATCTTCGTGAGACCAAAAACGGGATAATGGTTGAAATAGAACGAAAATTTTTGGTAATTTCTGATGCGTTTCAAAAGGAAGCAAGAAAGCAGACCTATTTGATTCAAGGTTTTCTTTCGTCACATCCCAATCGCACGGTTCGAGTACGTATGGAAGGGGAGGAGGGTTCCTTGACGGTCAAGGGAAAATCTTCTGAAGACGGTACCACCCGTTTTGAATGGGAAACCTCCCTGAAATTGGATGAGGCCAAAGCGTTGTTGCATTTATGTGAACCTGGGATGATTGAGAAAACACGTTATGAGGTAGCCGTTGGGAATTTCATCTATGAAGTTGATGTATTTCATGGTGAAAACGAAGGATTGATTTTGGCTGAACTTGAATTGCCTTCTAAAGACACCCCGTTTGAAAAGCCCCTATGGTTGGGGGAGGAGGTAACAGGCGAGGTGCAGTATTATAATTCACAATTAAGCAAACACCCTTTTAAATCTTGGTAATATGAAACGGCAAGGCACTATTATTTTGATCACCATCGTAATGGTTTTGGCATCCTCTTGTAAGCAACCACAAGAAGAAAAAATTTCACTTACAAATAATCACGACTCCGAATCTAATGAAATGTCCACTGCAGCATTAAAACAAAGGTTGTTGGAGGAGGGGTATCAACTATTCGATTACGTTGATGAAAAAACAGGGGATACCATCTTGATGCAGCAATATTTTATTGCGTTTTTGAAAAAGGGCACAAAGCGCTCCCAGACCAAGGAAGAGGCCGATAGTCTTCAGCGAATGCATTTGGCCCATTTGGGAAGGATGTACGAGGAGGGATATGCCGATATCTCAGGTCCCTTTGGGGACGATGGAGAAATTCGAGGGATCACTATCTATAATGTTCCTACTTTCGAAATGGCTGATAGCTTGGCGAATATGGACCCCATGGTGAAAGCCGAACGTTTGGTGATAGAAATTCACCCATGGTGGGCCGCCAAAGGCTTCCCTTTACGCTAGTTGCTTCAAGATTTCACGAATTTTTTCTTCAGAAGAAACAGAAATCATTCCCTCGTCCATAGGAGTCTCCATGGGTACTTTTGGAGCACGATCCAGTAACTGAAATTTCTCTGAAGCAGAGCAATGGATTTGGTAAAAACCAGCTTCTTTGAACTTTTTGACATTGCCACTATTGATGCCTCCTCCTGGCATGATTTCAATAGCGCCATGACCATATGTTTTTAGCTTATTCAGAAGCGTAAGTCCGTTTTCTGCCGACTTCTCTTGTCCCGAAGTGAGCACCCGAGGGACCTTGAGGTCCATTAAAATATCCAATGCTTTCAATGGATCTGGCGTCCAATCGAAGGCACGGTGAAATGTAAAATCCATTCCGGAGGAAGCCTCCAATAGCTCTTGAGTTCGATTTTTATCAATCTCCTGACTCTGGGTTAATACCCCACAAACAATGCCTGCTACGTCAAGTCCTTTACAGCTTTCAATGTCTTTTAAAAGAACGTTCCATTCAGTATTGGTATACGTAAAATTACCTGATCGGGGACGAATCAATACCATTACTGGGATGTCTAAATGGTTTTGAGCTTGCTCTATCAAACCAAAAGAAGGGGTTAGCCCACCTTGATTTAGGGCCGTGCATAATTCAATACGATGCGCCCCTGCGTTTTGCGCCGCCAGGGCACTGTCCAAGCTATTTGCACAAATTTCTAGAATCATCGAATAATTATTTCATCGATAAAGGTCCAAGCCTTGTTCCCCGCACCTTGTTTCCCATCAGGAATCACTCCAGAATTGAGGACCGTTAGTTTTAACGAAGAAGCCTTTAGGCCTGGGGACTTTTTAAGCTCGTCAATTACCACCTTTAAGAGACGTTTTTCAGGATGGGGAACAATCATCTTCTGAACTCTGGATCCATCTTCCATATCGGCCGTTAACACAATAGCCCTAGGGGCGTAGATCCATTGACCAGGAGCATGAAAAAAGCGCAATTGAATCGAGGATAATTCTATAGGCTTTGGGAAGTTGTAATTGATTTCCAAATCATCCCCCCAAAACCCAAGCCATTCACTATCTCCATAACGGGAAGCACTACCCATTCTACCATTGTTCAGGGCTTGTATCCCTCCTTTGTTATAACTTGGGTGCGGTTGCACATTTAAATGAACCTCGGCAGAAATCCCGTTGTGGTAATACAGGGTATCTTTAAAGGTAGTGCCCACTGGGGCTCCCTTCATCATCACCTGAGCTTCAATAAAGCTGTCAGCAATAATGGGAATAGGTTGGGTATATTCTGAGGGAGAATTTCCGTTGATCCTATACTGTATGTTACTTTCCGCAGAAAGTGTGTTGAGTTGATAGAAGACAGAATCTTTCACTTTACTCACTTTTCCTTGAAGTTCATTGAAATGATTGGCATGGTGTACACCTATGACGTCTAGTCGTTCGAGATACCGTTCGGCTCTTTTCGTAAATTCAGAGAAATCACCATTCCGTTCTGCTGAAGGCCCTGTCCAAACCACTTCGCTTAAGGCAAGTACCCGAGGGAATAGCATGTATTCGACTTGAGCTTCGGAATCCATATATTCCGTCCAAAGGTTTGCCTGTGCTCCCAAAATATAGGCTGCTTCTTCATCGGAAAGCGAATCGGGTACAGGATTCAAATGATATACCTTTTCCAAAGGCAAATACCCTCCAATAGCAAGGGGTTCATTTGGGCTTTCACTTTGATAATAGTCAAAATAACAGTGAGAAGTTGGAGTCATAATTACAGGATGTCCTTGCTTCGCCGCTTCAATTCCTCCCTGCATGCCCCGCCAAGACATAACGGTGGCATTGGGGGCCAACCCACCTTCCAATATTTCGTCCCAGCCGATAAGCTTCTTTCCTTTTCGGTTCAAAAAAGCTTCAATTCGCTTGATAAAATAGCTCTGGAGTTCATGTTCATCGGCAAGACCTTCTTTTTTGATCAATTCCTGACAATGGGCACAGTTTTTCCAATGGGCTTTTGGCGCTTCATCCCCACCGATATGAATATAGGGACCGGGGAAAAGACCGATAACTTCAGATAGTACATTTTCCAGGAACTCGAAGGTGGTCTCCTTGGGACAGTAGACTTCTTCAAATACTCCCCATTCCGTCGCCACAGGTACGGGAGTACCCGTGCAACCCAATTCGGGATAGGCGCTAATGGCAGCTTGAGCATGCCCCGGCATCTCGATTTCTGGAATGATGGTAATATTTAATTTTTCGGCATAGGCCACCACTTCCTTGATTTCTTCTTGCGTATAATATCCACCATAACGCGTTCCATCGTATTTTCTCGGGGTGTCGTTGTAGTGCCCTTCAAGGGTTTCTTCCCTGAAGCCCCCGTGGGCGGTGAGGTTGGGATACTGTTTAATCTCAATGCGCCAACCTTGGTCTTCGGTGAGGTGCCAATGAAAATAATTCATCTTTAGCATGGCCAAATAGGAAAGGTACTTTTTAACAAAGTCAACTCCATAGAAATGGCGACCCACGTCGAGGTGTACGCCTCTGTAAGGAAATCTCGGAGCATCCGTGATAGCGACCAATGGTAACAAAATTCCCTCAGGAGCCTCTCCTGTTTCCAAGGAAACAGGTAAGAGTTGCCGCAAGGTTTGAACCCCGTAAAAGGCTCCAGCATCTTCTTTAGCCCTAAAGGAAACCCCCTCTTCGTTGATCAATAAATGATAACCTTCTGCTGGCAGGGTAGTGTCTTTTTCGAACACCACCCTTGAAGCTTTGGATGAACTATCCCCCAAAGAAATTCCGGCATTTTGTAGATACTCTTTTAAGAATTCCGTGGCAATTGGAAAGTCTTCTCCTCCTAAAACGGCCACATGCTCGGAAATAGCATATCCTCCAGGGAATTGTTCTACCGATTGGGGCAGTGGCACCAATGGTGGAAGCTTAAGGGGAGTATTCGAGGAAGTATCTCCACACGAAACAAGTAGGAGTAGAAGTAATGAGAAGAAAAATGATTTCATACGAAGTGGTTAGGGGTACTAAAGGTACATTTTTTGCGGTGTATTTTGCAGGAACAAGGCAGGAATTACAGCTCTGTGCCTCTTTGAAATTTGTATCTTGTGAATATTCCAATTTGGAGAAATACGGTATCTTTACCAAATAAAACAAAGTTTCATCTTCGTCTCTTTTTCGTTGAAAAAGAGCTTTATATATAAAAGGATATGGGTTGTACCAGCTGTGCTCCTGGCACATCAGGACTTCCAAAAGGCTGTAGGAATAATGGGAGCTGCGGTTCGGATGGGTGTAATAAGCTAACCGTTTTCGATTGGTTGGCCAATATGGAATTGCCTATTGGGATGGAGCCCTTTGATGGCGTTGAAGTTCGTTTTAAAAATGGCAGGAAGCACTTTTATAAAAATGCTGAAAATCTAACGTTGTGCATTGGAGATGTAGTGGCTACAGAGGCATCTCCTGGGCATGATATTGGTATTGTCACGCTTACGGGCGAATTGGTTCGCGTGCAGATGAAGCGCAAGAAAGAACCTCTGGATCTTGATGCGCTTCCGAAAATTTATCGAAAAGCTACTCAAAAGGACATCGATAAATGGCAACAAGTACGTAGCCGGGAAGACGAAGTGCAAAAGCGTTCCCGTGAAATTGCCCTGGCTCTTGGCCTGAAGATGAAAATAAGTGATGTTGAGTTCCAAGGAGATGGATCTAAAGTAACCTTTTATTACACGGCCGAAGATCGTGTCGATTTCCGTCAGCTTATCAAGGATTATGCTCGTGCTTTTAGCACTCGAATAGAGATGAAACAAGTGGGCTTCCGACAAGAAGCGGCACGGTTAGGAGGAATAGGGTCCTGCGGACGGGAGCTATGTTGCTCCACGTGGCTGACCGATTTCCGCTCGGTGAACACGGCAGCGGCAAGATACCAACAACTCTCTTTGAACCCACAGAAACTAGCAGGCCAATGTGGTAAGCTGAAATGCTGTTTGAATTATGAGTTGGACACCTATATGGAAGCCTTGGAATCGTTCCCCAAAACCGATGTCAAACTTGACACAGAAAAGGGGAGGGCCCAATGTCAGAAAATCGATATTTTCAAGGGGCTGATGTGGTTCTCCTATGAAAATGAATTCATGACTTGGCACGAGTTACCTGTGGACCGTGTGAATGAAATCATCGAGTTGAACAAGGAAGGCAAAAAGGTGGCCAGCCTTGAACAGTATACCGTTGAAAAGGAAGTAGACGAAGCAGACTTGTACAATAATGTGGTAGGACAAGATAGCTTAACGCGCTTCGACAAACCCAAGCGGGCAAGTCAAAACAACAGAAGAAAAAAGAAAAACAACAATCGCAATCGAGGTCAAAATAGAAAGAAGAATGCCAAACAATCTTAAGTGGGCCTTATTGCTTTTGGTCATCGCCGCGTGTGATTCCAAAACCGTAGTTGGAGAGATGAAAAGCCTGAAAGGGGTTTGGAGACAGAGCGAAGTGGTAAACTTCACCATACCCCCATTAGATTCGCTTCAAGCATATGATGTTTTTTTACATCTCAGAAATACCAACGATTACCCATTTAATAACATTTACCTCATTGTCGATATGGAATTTCCCCATGGTAAAACGGTAACCGATACTTTAGAATATCGGATGGCCGCACCGAATGGTGCTTGGTTAGGAAATGGAATTGGTAGTGTGAAGGAAAGTAAATTATGGTACAAGGAGGGGGTCCGGTTCTTTGAGCCGGGGTCTTATACCTTGCGAGTTTCCCAAGCAGTACGCAATAATGGGCAAGTTGCTGGCGTTTCTGAACTTAAGGGAATCACCGATGTGGGATACAGTATAGAGAAAGCATCCGAGTAATATGGCTAAAAAAATAACGAAGAAAGGGAAACAAGAGAACGCGACCATCAAAAAGCACATTCGAACTTTTTGGAAATTATTTGGTGCGCTGGTCTTTGTGGTGCTCTTTCTTTTTCTACTTGCTGGATGGGGTGTTTTTGGTAGTTTGCCGGATGAAACAAGTTTAGAAAACCCGGAGAAAGACTTGGCTACTCAAGTCATCGGATCGGATGGGGTGGTAATTGGAAAATTCTTCCGCGAGAACCGAACACCCGTAAAATTTGATGATCTTCCTAAGCATCTGGTAAATGCCTTGATTGCAACAGAAGATGCTCGTTTTTATGACCACTCTGGAGTAGATGCCAAAGGAACTGTAAGGGCTTTGGCCTTTCTGGGTACCCGCGGAGGTGCAAGTACCATTTCCCAGCAGTTGGCCAAGCAGTTCTTTACCGATCAGGTAGCTAGCAGCAAATGGGAAAGAGGTCTTCAGAAATTAAAGGAATGGATCATAGCTACTCGATTGGAGCGGCGCTATACCAAAGAGGAAATCATTACCATGTACTTCAATGTGTATGATTTTCTGAATTTGGCCATTGGAATTGAATCGGCCGCACATATCTATTTCGATAAATCTCCTAAAGAATTGACCATTGAAGAATCTGCCATGTTGGTGGGAATGTTTAAAAACTCGGCTTTGTACAATCCGAAACGGAATGTAGTAGGGGTGACGAATCGTCGGAATGTGGTTTTGGGTCAAATGGAAAAATATGGTTACATCACCGAAGAGGAACGGGATTCATTACAACAACTACCATTGGGCGTTAAGTTTACTCCTCAGGATCACAATGAAGGGATAGGTACGTATGTGCGGGAATACATCCGAGGTTTTATGAAACAATGGGCCAAGGATAATCCGAAACCCGATGGTACATTATACGACATCAACAGTGATGGATTGAAAATATATACTTCACTGGATTCCAAAATGCAGGAATATGCCGAACAATCGGTTGATGAGCATATGGCCAATTTGCAAAAGGAATTTATGCGTCAGAATTCCAAAAACAAAACAGCTCCGTTTAGGGATATTACCAATGAAGAGGAACAGCGCATCATGAACGCCGCCATGAAACGAAGCGACCGTTGGCGGGAGATGAAAAAACAAGGAAAAACCGAAGAGGAAATAAAGGATAGTTTCTACAAAGAAACTGAAATGACCATTTTCTCATGGGGAGGGACCATCGATACGGTGATGAAACCGATCGATTCCATTCGATATTACAAATCATTTCTTCGGGCTTCCTTGCTATCAATGACGCCTCAAACAGGGGAAATTAAAGCCTGGGTTGGCGGGATCGACTACAAGCATTTTAAATATGATATGGTGAAAACCGGTCGCCGACAGATTGGTTCTACTTTCAAGCCATTCGTTTACGCTACTGCCATCGATCAGATGCACATGTCACCTTGCGATACCTTACCGAATACACCCTATTGCATTCCTGCTGGCAAATACGGAATTCCTGAGGAATGGTGTCCCAAAAACAGCAACAATGAGTATGGAGGGATGATGACCTTGAAACACGCCTTGGCCAACTCGGTGAATACTGTTACCGCGCGTTTGATTGATAGGGTTGGTCCAAGACCTGTAATCGATTTGGTGACAAAAATGGGGGTGTCAGAGGACGCGGTGCCCGAGGCCCCATCGATTGCTTTGGGGACTCCCGACCTATCCCTGTATGAAATGGTGGGGGCCTACAGTACATTTGCCAATGAAGGTGTATATGTGACGCCGGTCTTGGTATTGCGCATTGAAGATAAAAATGGAACCATTCTGTATCAGCATCTTCCCGAAACAAGAGATGTGATCAGCAAGGAATCGGCCTATGTGACTTTGAGTCTATTGGAAGGCGTAACCGAGTCGGGATCCGGACAACGACTTCGTCATTCTTGGGCAGGGAATGCCCCTGTATATAAGAGCTGTATTACTGGATATCCCTACGAATTTGAAAATCCCATTGCCGGTAAAACCGGAACTACCCAGAATAATAGTGATGGCTGGTTCATGGGAATGGTCCCCAACCTGGCTACGGGGGTTTGGGTTGGTGGCGAAGACCGATCTACCCACTTTTCAAACACCGCCTATGGACAAGGAGCTACTATGGCACTTCCCATATGGGCCATTTACATGAAAAAATGTTATGGAGATGAAACCCTAGATATTTCCAAAAACAACTTTACGGCACCAGAGGAAGAAGAACTTACCATAGAAACCGACTGTGTGAAATTTAAACAGGGGAATCGTGTGAAAGATGAGGTTTCATCGGACGAATTCGACTTTTAGAATTACATTCCAACAAACATAAAACCCGTGTAAACGGGTTTTTTTATAGGTGTAATTTTGTAAATTTAGATAAAATCAAAAGATAGATGATTACTAAAACCGTTGCCAATGTTCAAGAAGCCTGTGAAGGGATAAAAGACCATATGACTTTTATGCTTGGAGGCTTTGGACTATGTGGTATTCCAGAAAATTGTATTGCAGAATTAGTGCGCAGGAACATCAAGGACGTTACTTGTATCTCCAACAATGCGGGGGTAGACGACTTTGGACTTGGGCTATTATTGCAAAAACGTCAAATTAAAAAGATGATTTCCTCTTATGTAGGGGAGAACGCGGAATTCGAACGACAAATGTTGAGTGGGGAATTGGAGGTAGAATTGATACCACAAGGAACGTTGGCACAACGTTGCCAAGCCGCTCAAAGTGGAATCCCTGCCTTTTTCACCCCAGCCGGTTACGGTACCGAAGTAGCCAAAGGAAAGGAGGTTAGGGAATTTAATGGAAAACCCCATATTATGGAATATGCCTTTAAGGCCGATTTTGCCTTTGTTAAGGCTTGGAAAGGAGATACTGCTGGGAATTTGATCTTTAAAGGAACGGCCAGAAACTTCAATCCGAATATGGCGGGTGCTGCTGCAATCACCGTAGCTGAGGTGGAACATCTGGTTCCTGCTGGTGAATTGGATCCGAACGAGATACATATTCCTGGAATATTCGTGCAACGAATCTTTCAAGGTGAAAATTATGAAAAACGAATAGAACAACGAACCGTAAGAAAACGACCCTGATGGCCTTAGATAAAAATCAAATAGCACAACGAATCGCACAAGAAGTAAAGAATGGCTATTACGTTAACCTTGGAATAGGGATTCCAACCTTGGTAGCCAATTTTGTGCGCGATGACATTGAAGTGGAATTCCAAAGTGAAAATGGTGTTTTGGGAATGGGGCCATTTCCTTATGAAGGGGAAGAGGATCCCGATCTGATCAATGCTGGAAAACAAACCATTACCACCTTGCCTGGGGCCTCGTTTTTCGACTCGGCCATGAGCTTCTCCATGATTCGTGGGCAGCATGTGGACCTTACTATTCTTGGAGCCATGGAAGTATCCCAGAATGGTGACATTGCTAACTGGAAAATTCCTGGTAAAATGGTAAAGGGAATGGGTGGTGCCATGGACTTAGTGGCATCTGCCGACAATATTATTGTAGCCATGATGCACACCAATAAGGCAGGTGAATCGAAACTTTTGAAGAAGTGCGAACTCCCCCTGACGGGTGTTCGATGTGTAAAAAAGATAGTCACCAATCTAGCCGTACTTGAAATCAAAGATGAAAAATTTCATTTATTGGAGCGTGCTCCTGGCGTGAGTGTAGCGGATATTCAAAAAGCAACAGAGGGTGATTTGGTGATTGAGGGAGATATTCCCGAGATGACCTTTTAAATAATTTCCCTATTCTTTAACTTCCAAAATTCGGTGAAATGTTAAAAAAAAATGCATTTCATCGAATTTATATGTTTTTCATCGTCAATATCTTAATTATTTCCCATTTTAGCTGTCCCAAATTTGATTAACAGTTCTTAACCTATTTACAAAATGGAAAGTGTAATCAACAAATTTAAAAGCACAATGCAGTTAATACGGAGCGTTACCTATGTTGCAAAAAAAGTGTTCCTGTTGATGTAACTTAAGAAAAATCCTTTTTCCCCAAATCTGCAACGATTCAGATAAAGGTGAGGCCCGGTCTTTGTGAGGTTAGACCGGGCTTTTTTTTATATCCCTTTTGGAATAGCATCGATAAGACGTTTCGTATATTCTTTTGAAGGATGGGCATAGATTTCGTCGGCATCTCCAATCTCTTCTATTTTCCCTTTGTTCATTACCAAAAGTTGATCGGCCATAAATTTTACCACGGCAAGGTCGTGAGATATGAAAATATAGGTGAACCCATAATCTTCCTTTAAGGAATTCAAAAGGTTCAACACCTGGGCCTGGACCGAAATATCCAGAGCACTTACCGATTCATCACAAATCACCAGTCGAGGTTCCAAAGCAATGGTCCGTGCAATCCCTACCCGTTGTCTTTGTCCCCCAGATAATTCGTGTGGATATCTGGTAAAAAAGGTCTCATCCAATCCAACCTTTACCAAAAGTTCCTTGGCTTTGCTTTTACGAGCGCTATCGGAGGAGCCAATGTTGTGAACTTTCATGGGCTCCATAATTGCCTCACCAATAGGAAGACGTGGATTGAGGGATGAGTAGGGGTCTTGAAATATGATTTGTATTTCCTTTCGAAGTT
>CAZOSF010000021.1:0-6262 GCA_964582415.1 uncultured Alteromonas sp. | reverse complement strand
GCCTTCATATACAATCGCTTATGGCGTAGGGCTCTTTCCTGCGGACTTATTTCGTGGGATTGGAAGTCGTTGTTGACAATGGATTGAATAGTAGGTAATTTTTCCAAACGTTTGTCCATGGTAGGTCGTGATGCCAACAAAGCCTTGGTATAATTCGACTTCGGCAGTTTAAAAATTTGATAGACACTTCCAGATTCTTCTAACTTCCCTTGGTACATAACGATTACTTTTTCAGCAAGTTCAGAAACCAAAGCCAAGTCATGGGAAATGAATAATAGACTCATGCCAGTTTCTTTCTGAAGACTTTTCAATAATTCCAGGATTTCCTTTTGAACCGTTACATCCAGTGCCGTAGTAGGCTCATCGGCAATAAGAAGTTTGGGTTTACAGGAGATGGCCATAGCAATCATTACCCTTTGCATCTGACCTCCGCTTATTTGATGCGGATAACGAGTATATAACTCTTTGGGATTGGGAAGTTTCACCTTTTCGAAAAGGGACAAAGCTTCCTTCTTGGCCTCCGCTCGGGAACATTTTTGATGCAATCGAATCATTTCCGAAACTTGTTCCCCACAACGAATGGAAGGATTCAAAGCACTCATGGGTTCTTGAAAAATCATGGCGATTTCGTCACCGCGCAGTTTTTGCCATTCTTTATTGGATAGGCCAATAAGGGAACGGCTTTCAAATTGAATCTCGCCAGAAATCTTGGTGGTAGATTTTGGGAGCAATCCCATGATGGCCATAGACGTAACTGATTTCCCAGATCCGGACTCTCCCACAATCCCGACTATTTCATTGCGCATTATAGAAAAAGAAATATCGCTAACAACATTCCTTTTAATGGAGCTCTTTCCAAAGGAAATGGTGAGATTATTTATTGATAAGAGAGGGCTTGCTTCCATTGTATCAAATATACCTTATTTGTGCTGAATGATATCGCCCATCGAAGAGGGACAAATCAAACTTTTTCAATGCGTAGGAAAATGATTGTTAATAAAAACTTAACGCTTTTCGTCGAAAAGAATTTTTATTTAAAAGAAAAATGTTTTGCTTTAAAAGTATTATTAACTATCACACTAATCATTAACAAAAAGCAGAAACATTATGAAAAAATTTATTAAAAATGTAATTAAAGTATCTTTTTTAATCTTTGCTTTTTCTTTGGGTACATCAAGTTTGTATTCCCAAGATAAGACTGACAGTGAAAGAAATGTGAAACGACCACCAAGCCTGATCGTGTTCGACGGTTCAAAAAATTATTCAAAACAAAACCTGTCACAATTATTGGATCAAGAATTCAAATTCTCTCCACAGACTTCATTTCAATTTGTAAACAACACCCGGGATCAACTGGGAATTGATCACGACAGGTACCAACAGTTTTATAACGGAATCAAAGTTGAGTTCTCCACCTTTGTCCTTCATTCAAAAGCAGGAATTATCTCGTCCATGACCAATAGCTTGGCTACTATTAAAGATTTGGGAACAACTCCTACTTTAAGCCCAAGTCAGGCATTTAATAGAGCCCTTGCAAAGGTTGGCGCCGCGAAATATATGTGGGAAAATCCAACAGAGAGTCAGATGGCCAATTATGAAATGCCAACAGGTGAATTAGTTATTTTCCCAGCATTGGAGAATGTTACCAAAGAAAACAGACTTGCCTTTAAGTTTGATATTTATGCTGTTGAGCCTCTTTACAGAGCCGACATATATGTGGATGCCTTAACTGGTGAGATTTTGTTTGAAAACAACAAAATACATCATGCAAATGTTCCGGCCTCGGGGAATAGTTTGTACAATGGAGTGGTTTCTTTTACGGCCGACAATGCTGCGGGACCTTACCGATTGCGTCAGACCGCCGACGGAAATGGCATTCAAACCTATGACATGAATAACGGTACCAATTATAATAATGCAACGGATATTACCAGTTCTTCTACCACTTTTAATCACCCAACCGGTGTCCAGGCCCATTTTGGAGCCGAGAAAACGCATCAATACTTTTTCAACAACCATGGGCGAAACTCTTACAACAACGCTGGGGCAATAATTCGCTCTTATGTAAGCTATTCAACCAATTATGTAAATGCTTTTTGGGATGGGTCTAGAATGACCTATGGTGATGGAAATGGAACTACTTATGGCCCATTAGTGTCTCTTGATATTGTAGGCCATGAGATTACGCATGGGGTTACCGAATATTCTGCCAATCTTGTGTATAGTTATCAATCTGGGGCACTTAATGAGTCCTTTTCAGATATATTCGGTGAATCTATTGAAAACTTCGCATCTGGCAGCAATGACTGGTTGATGGGTGACCAGATCGGTGCTGGAGGAAGTGGCGGTGCCCTTCGTTCTATGAGCAACCCTAATGCCTTTGGTGATCCAGATACTTACCTCGGAACAAATTGGTACTCCGGTTCCGGCGATAATGGAGGAGTACATTATAATTCGGGGGTTCAGAACTTCTGGTTCTATTTATTGACTGTAGGAGGAAACGGAGTTAATGACAACGGAGACAGTTACACCGTTACAGGAATCGGTATGGATAAGGCTGCAGCCATTGCTTACAGAAATTTAACGGTATACTTAAGTACAAATTCACAGTACAGTGATGCTCGTACGGGTGCTATCCAAGCCGCAATCGACCTATACGGTGCTGGGAGTCCTGAAGAAATCGCTACTACCAATGCTTGGTATGCCGTGGGTGTCGGATCCGCTTACGGAGGAGGCGGTGGAGGAAGTTCTTATTGTGCCTCCAGTAGTACGAATGTAAATGACGAATATATTAGTAGGGTTCAATTGAATACCATTGATAACAGCTCCGGAGCACAGTTCTATTCAGATTTTACCTCAGTCTCTACCGATTTGACAGAAGGACAAACCTATACAATTACAGTAACCCCGACTTGGACAGGAACTGTATATGCCGAGGGGTATGCTGTTTGGATTGATTACAATGACGATAAGGATTTTGATGATGCGGGTGAATTGGTATGGTCCAAAGCAGCTTCAACGAACACACCGAATAGTGGCTCGTTTACCGTTCCAAGTGGAACTTCAGGAACATCTGTAAGGATGAGGGTTTCTATGAAATACAACGGAATCCCTTCTCCTTGTGAAACATTTACCTACGGGGAAGTGGAAGATTATACAATCAATCTTGGCACGGGAGGCGGAGCCGATACTCAGGCACCAAGCGCACCCACCAACTTGTCCGCATCAAATATAACCGACACAACTATAGATTTATCTTGGACTGCATCAACAGACAATGTTGGGGTAACAGGATATGAAGTTTTTGAAGGAGGTACAAGCCTAGGTACAGTAGCCGGAACTACGGCCACTGTTAGCGGATTAAGCCCCGGTACTTCGTATTCATTTAATGTAAGGGCATTTGATGCTGCAGGGAATAATTCTGGATTAAGCAATACGGTAAATGCATCCACTACTGGCGGTGGCGGTGGCGGTGGTTCTACTGTTTTGCATCAAGGATTCTTTGAGACAGGCTGGGATGGATGGATAGACGGGGGAAGTGATGCCTACCGATATGCCGGAACCCGTTCGTATGAAGGAAATTATTCCATCAGATTAAGAGACAACACAAGTTCTTCCACAATGACATTGGGATCCTTCGATGTTTCCAGCTATAATTCGATTGACATTGAATTTTATTTCTTTGCTTACAGTATGGAAACGGGGGAAGATTTCTGGGTACAGTTCTTCGATGGCAGCTCTTGGCAAACCGTAGCCGCTTATGCGCAAGGAACTAGTTTTGTAAATAATACTTTTTATGTTGCAACAGTAAACATTTCAAGTGATACCTATAATTTCCCAACGAACGCGCAATTCAGATTTAGATGTGATGCGAGTGGAAATTCCGATTATGTATACATAGACCAAGTAACGATAATAGGTAATTCCGGAACTCCATTGATGGGCAATTCCATAACAGTGGTGGGTGGAAACACAGGATTTGGCTCAGGTGATTCGGATGATTTCAACATTGAAGATGACATACTATTATTCCCGAATCCAGTTACATCTGTGTTAAACGTACGAATTCTGGACATGAATGAGAATACGACCTACAGAATAGTGAATTTGTTGGGTCAAGAAGTATCTCATGGGGTTCTCTCTCAAGAACCTATTCAAGTTGATGGATTACAAAGTGGAATTTATGTTATTGAAATCAATGACGGAGAAGAAATCAATTCACAACGATTTATCAAAGAATAATCATTTTTAAAAACAAAAACCCGCCGTGAGGCGGGTTTTTTTATACCTTGGAAATAGCCTTCTGATCGAGAATTTCTTCGTTTCGCAGCCTTAGAAAAACCTGCGCCACCGTTATTGTATCCCGCTCGCAGTATTGGATTATGCGATCGATATCTTTTTCTTCATAAAAAACGTCCCGCACCTGACTGCCGTCAATATCTTCCTTTGGAGAGGGAATTCCCATAATATGTGCCAACAATTTTAAAGAAGTGTAGTGTTTGTAGTCTCCAAACTTCCAAAGATCCATTGTGTCCAAATGGGGAACTTCCCATGGTTTTTTCCCAAATAAATTGAGCATATATGGTAAGCGGATGCCATGAATCACCATTCGGCGTGCGATATAGGGAAAATCAAATTCCTTACCGTTGTGGGCACACAGCAAATGATTACGGGTGCTGAAGTGGGTTTCCAACAAATTTTTGAAGTCGATTAAAATTTGTTTTTCATCTCCGTAAAAACTGGTTACCCGAAATTTTCTTTGTGCTCCTTTGGAATGAAAGTACCCCACCGAAATACAAATGATTTTTCCAAATTCTGCCCAAATCCCAGCGCGCTCGTAGAATTCTTCAGGAGTGAATTCCTCTTTTCGATGGTATTTTGTTTTCGACTCCCAGAGTTCTTGGGTTAAGGGTTCCAACTCTTTGTAGCTTTCAAATTGTGGAACGGTCTCGATGTCCAGGAACAAAATATGCTCCAGGTTGATTTTATCCAACATAGTATTGATATGTTAGGTGAAGGGGAGTTGTTTCCTTAAAGATATCAAATTTTAGGAATTTCCAGCAGCTAACATTTTATAAGCTTCGTCTATGTAAATCTGAATGTCTGAACTGAATTTACCAACACCAGCATCCTTGGTTTTTTGATGACCAAGTCTTACGATGATGATGTTGTCCTCCGGTTCTACGATCACGTACTGTCCCAAATGACCACGCATCATAAAAAAGGACTTCCCTTTGTCCCGATACAACCACCAACCATATCCGTATTGCGGACTTGCTTCAAAGCGAGGGTGAACAGATTTGGCAATAAAAGCGGAGTCCAAAAGTTGTTGGCCTCTCCATTTGCCATGGTCTTTATATAGTTTTCCAAAACGAGCAAAATCACGGGCATTGCTCGCTAGACAACAAAAGGCTTTCTCCATGCCGTATTCATCAGAATCTACCTGCCATAGAGCATCATTTTCTGCTCCCATCGGTTTCCAAAAGCTTTCACTCAGGTAATCGGTCAAGGTTCTTCCTGTTGCTTTCTCAATTACCATCCCTAAAAGTTCTGTGTCTCCACTGGCGTATTTAAATCTTCGACCAGGGGTATCGACGACTTTCAATCCTAAGATTACATCCCGTAAATCCTCATCAAAATAGGCACGGGTGGTAATGGAAAAGGGAGAGTAATAGGCCTCATCCCAATTGGTTCCAGAAGCCATGGAAGATAAATCGCCCACCGTGGTTTGTGCTGCTAACCCCTCACTGAATTCTGGAAAGAAATCGCCAACAGGTTGATCCAAACTTTTGATATGACCTTCCATAATGGCTTTACCTAGCATCGCAGAAACCATGCTTTTTACCATCGAGAAGGAATTCGATTTGGAGTCTTTGTCATAACCATCATAATAGTTTTCAAACCAAATACTGTCGTTTTTGAAAATAAGAAAGGCTACCGATCCCAACTCCTCATTGGCCTGCATCAGCGCGGGAGTTTCAGTCACCGAATTGTATTCAGAATGAATGGGCCATGGTTGCGGTTCCCCTGCCATAAGCACCCGATTATCGAATTCCTCATAATCCTTTAAATAGGCGGTCGTGTGCCCTTTCAAATAAATTGTACGAACGGCCGTGAGCAGGTAGTCGGTATCGGTGATATACAATAAGGCTACTAGCAGAATTAGAAAACCAGCAAACCATTTTAGAAAATTAAAAAGTCGTTTCATAAACTCGATGTATTAAAATAATACCCCTTGTTTTACGGGGTTTTCATGTTCCAG
>CAZOSF010000020.1:0-32983 GCA_964582415.1 uncultured Alteromonas sp. | reverse complement strand
CCACCAACCAAATAAAAAGCCCAGCACAAGTGCTGGGCTTTTTTTATTTAATACAGGATTCTTTATGGAATAGTAAGCAAGAATGATCCAGAAATTTCATAGGTATCGGTAAAGTTCCCTAATGGATCAATTGCAGTGAAAACAAAACTACCTTCAATGACACCATTCCCATATTGATAACTGTAAATTGTCAATACTCCAGGATTCGATTTATAAAGGATGGAATTACCAATATCTGGATTAAAAATCCCAACGCTTTCGGTACCATCCACAACAAACTCGGACATTTCATGAACACCAGGAACAATATCTATCGGGAACGAAAGGGATACACTTTGATTGGTATCTGCATTAATGGTTGTAACGTTAACCGCTGTCGTTTCTGAAGATGGGTTTTGTATTACTTCTATGGATGTTGGCGCATAGTCTTCCCCATCGATAGTGGCGGTAAAAACATTTTCTACAGTCCCAGAATCTGGAAGATAATCAATATTAAAAGTCCCTTCTGTTACCATCACCTCTGTTGGATCCCCTCCTGTTGGGTCACTCCCCACGAAGTTGAAAGTTGCAGCCATTTTACCTGTAAACGTACCAAATTCGGTAAAGGTGATACTTCCTTGCCCAGAAGTTAAACTTTCGGTGCCATCCGAAGGCGTATAGGAAGCATTCAAATTGGAACCATTGAAGATGGGTTCAAAATCGTAAGTACCAACTCCTAGGTTAGGTGGAATAAAGAATTGAATTTGGGCACCATCAATGGTAGTAGCAGTAACTTTTACAATATTATTACTTCCCACCATTATCTCTTCCGAAACAAGCGTAACATCTATAAATTCAACATCATCTACCAAAGCATAGAAAGAATCTTCAGGATCATCCAAGCCTGTTCCTCCTCCACCAGAACCTCCGGAATTACAGTCGAAAGGATCGGTAGTACCCGCCTGTAAATCGAAGGGGATATTATTAAAGGCTCCTCCAGTAATAACTATGGTTTGTATAGTAGTTCCACCCGCACCATCAGGAATTTCACGAACACCATTAAAGTTAAAGGTTCCTGAAACAGTTTGGTTATCCGGATCATAGGCAGAGATCACCGCTGTACCCGTTCCGCCAAGTGTATCCCAGGACAAATAAGGGTTTTCAATATCTCCATTTGGAATAAAGCTTCCTGAATTGGTTGGACTGGCTAGGTTGAAGGTGCACTCTCCGATATTACTAACTGTAATAACGATGGTGTTACCAGACCCATCAGTACCACTAACGGCCATCACGCCATTATTTAAAACTGCTGTGGTAATGCTGGCATTGAAGGATTCACCATTGACGGTTGCTACGAAGTCACCCTCTTCCACTCCATCATCGGTTACAAAATCTCCTTCCAAAGGCTCGTTTTCACAAGCCATAAAACCGAAGGCTATCAGGGCAGATAGCATCCAAGTCCATAGACGAATAGTTCTCATAAGTAAGTATTGCTTTGGTAATAACGCAAACATAAGTAAAAATTGTGTAACCCTCCCCCTATTTCTTAGGAACACGAAGTAATAAAACAATCCCAATGGCAAAGAACACAATTAGGAACAAAACAGAGTTTCTCATGCTCCCAGTAATCTGGTCGATAAATCCGTAAATAAGCATTCCAATAACGATTCCTATTTTTTCGGAAACATCATAAAAACTGAAATAGCTGGTGGTATCGGTAGTTTCCGGCAAAAATTTCGAGTAGGTAGACCGAGACAATGCTTGGATACCTCCCATTACCAATCCGACTACGCCCGCAGCCAAATAAAAATCGTTCGTGGTTTTCATGAAAAAAGCATACACACAAATGGCCACCCATATACTATTTAGCACAATGAGTGTTGGCACATTACCAAATCGACCAGAGGCCCTTGAAGTCAGATTTGCCCCAATAACAGCCACTAGTTGTATTATCAAAATACTTACGATAAGACCGATCGTCTTTTCCGTTTTACCACCCCAAGCAATTTCCTGTTCTCCGAAGTAGGCGGCCACTAACATAATCGTTTGCACGGCCATACTGTAAACAAAAAAGGCCGCCAAATATCGTTTTAACCTTTTATTTTCGGAAAGGGAATGATATACCTTTTTTAGTTCCCGAAACCCATTTAAAAAAATTCGTGTATGTACTTTATTTCCTTGAGGAATTCCTTTGGGCAAATAATAAAAAGAGTATTGTGCAAACCCAATCCACCAAATTCCTACGGTGATAAAAGATATCTTCATTGCTTGCATACTTCCTTCCCCTCCTTCTGCCAAGCCAAAAACTTCTGGGTTCAAAACCATGGCCAAGTTGAAGATCAGCAGAAGAACACTTCCAATGTACCCCATGGAATATCCCTTTGCACTAACTTTATCCTGTTGTTCTTGAAAAGCGATATCGGGTAAGTAAGAATTATAGAACACTACACTGCCCCAAAAACCTACCAATCCAAAGAAATAAAACATCAAACTGAGGTAAATTCGTTCCAAACTGAAGAAATAGAGTCCAATACATGAAAGTCCTCCCAAATAACAGAAGAATTTCATGAAGTTCTCTTTGTTTCCTAAGTAGTCGGCAATACCCGATAACAACGGTGCAACCATCGAAACCAAAAGGAAAGCAGCGGCAGTAGTGTAACTTATTAGAGGGGTGTTTCGTATTACACCCCCAAATATTTCAACACTATCCGACCCATGTAAATCGAATAATGCTCCATAAAAAATGGGAAATACAGCCGATGCAATAACTAGGCTGTATACTGAATTCGCCCAATCATAAAACGCCCAAGCGTTCAGAAGTTTCTTGCTTCCTTTTTCAAGTGTTGCCATAAAAAAAAGCGGCTTGTAGCCGCCCTAAAGTACGTTTTATTTTTTAAAGGAAGTAACACCGAATTTCCGCGCCTCCGCCTTTGCTGTGGGAGCCCATTCCTTAATATTCTTTATGCGTGTATCGCTGGAAGGGTGGGTGCTTAGAAATTCCGGTGGCGATCCCCCTCCATTGGCTTTCATCCGCTCCCAAAGATCTGCAGCAGCAATGGGGTCATACCCCGCAATAGCCATAAGGGTCAAGCCAATTTGATCTGCTTCGCTTTCGTGACTTCTACTAAATGGAAGCATTACCCCTACTGTTGTTCCAATACCATAAGCTTGATTGAAAATGGCCTGATTCTTTGGGTCTTTACTAAGGGCAATATTTCCAGCTACAGCTCCTATTGCCTGTAATTGGCTAGCACTCATCCGTTGCTGTCCGTGATTCGCCAAGGCATGTGCTACTTCATGACCCATAATGGCAGCGACTCCTGCCTCACCTTGAGCTATTGGCATAATACCGGTGTAGAACACAATTTTCCCACCTGGCATACACCAAGCATTTTTTTGATCATCTTGAACCAAATTATATTCCCAGTCATAATCCTTTAGATAACCTGTATAGCCATTTGCATTTAGCCAACGCTCTGCAGCTTTGGCAATTTTTTGTCCTACATTGGTGATCATCCGTGCATCCGAGGTTCCGGTAACAACCTTATTTTCAGAAAGAAACTGGTCGTATTGTTGAAAAGCCATCGGAAAAATTTGAGAATTGGGCACTAACGCCAAGGTTTTCTTACCTGTAAACGGGTTTTGGGTACAGGAGAAGAAAATTACTAAGGTCAAGAGGAGCGTGATTCTTTTCATAATAAAAAATTGCAGTTCAAATTTGGTTAAATATAACGATATTTATACTTCCAATTGGGCACGTCCAAAAAGTACGCCAAAACTTTGGAACGACTTTTGAAGTTCACCCCTAAAAATCATACAATCATGAAAAAAATCCTCTTACTTACAGTTTTCGCCGCATTCCTTTTCACTTCTTGCGAAGGTCCAGAAGGCCCTCCGGGACCTCCAGGAATCAATATATTGGGGCAGGTTTTTGAAGTATCACTCGATTTCAATGCCGCTAATAATTTTCAAGTAGCGTTTGATATCCCTCAATCGGTTGAGGTCTATGAAAGTGATGCAATATTGGTATATCGATGGGAAGGAACTTTTGATGGTGCCGATATTTGGACCCCACTACCTGCCACTTATTTCAATCAGAATGGCACTTATTTATATACTTTCAATCATACGTATTTTGACATGCTATTCTTTCTGGACGGAAATTTTGATTTAACCACGTTAGGAAGTGAATGGAAATTCGACCAAATATTCCGTGTGGCTGTTGTTCCTGCTGAATTTGCAGATGCAAATCTAACAATGGATCAATTAGAAAGTGCCCAAAACGTTGAGTTTATCGGAAATTAATCTTTATGAAGAACATTGTATTCGTACCTCTAGTTCTATTGTTTTTTAGTTGTAATTCCAATGCACAAAAGAAAGAGAAGGAAGTTTTCCCTGTGACCAAAACGGAGGCAGAATGGAAGGCCGAGTTGACGGATTTACAATATCGGGTATTGCGTAAAGAAGCGACCGAACCCGCTTTTACCAGTGAATTATATTATAACAAGGAAAAAGGTACTTATGTATGTGCTGGCTGTGGTACACCGCTCTTTAAAAGTGAAAATAAATACAACAGTGGTTCGGGGTGGCCTAGTTTCGACCGTGAGATCAAAGGCAATGTAGCTTATTCAACCGACAGAAAATTAGGGTACACACGAACCGAGGAACATTGTGCAACATGTGGTGGTCATTTAGGGCATGTTTTTGATGACGGTCCAAGGGAAACCACTGGATTACGTCACTGCATTAATGGGGCCGCTTTAGAATTCATTCCAGACAATGAGTAATTATCCAATCCATAAGTCGGAAGCTGAATGGAAAAAAGAACTCGGAGAAGAACGTTATCGTATTCTCCGAGCCAAAGGTACCGAACGCCCCTTCAGCGGAAAATACAATGTCCATTTCGAGGAAGGCACCTATATCTGTGGTGCTTGTAAAACAGCTTTGTTTGATAGTAGCAGTAAATTCGAAAGCGGCTGTGGGTGGCCTTCCTTCGATAAGGCATTGGAAGGCACCATCGAATATGTTAGAGATACCAGTTTCGGAATGATTCGCACGGAAATCCTTTGTGCCAAATGCGGGAGTCACTTAGGGCACGTTTTTGATGATGGGCCAACAGAAACGGGGCAACGGTACTGCGTAAATTCACTATCAGTAGATTTTAAGGAGTAAATTTTAAACTTTCTGTTTGCTAATGGTGTCAGAGTAACATAACCAAACGGATATGTTATGAAATCTTTTATTGTCTTTATTTTTCTCGCCACATTCACTTTTACTGCTTGCGGCCCACGCATTGTTCACCATCCTTCAAAAGAAAAAATAGTCGTTGTAAATACACCACCCAGACAGTATAAGGTTGTGGTGGTAAACGGAAAGCGATATTATAGATGGAATGGGAATCATTACCGAAAAACCAGAAGAGGATATGTATTGGTGGCACTCTAACCTCCCAAAAAATAAACTTTCCTTTAAACTTCCCTATACATTTCGTAAATTCGCGTCCATAAAAACCACCGCATAAAACTTACGGAATGAGCAAATACGATATCATTGTTTTAGGTAGTGGCCCAGGCGGTTATGTTACTGCAATTCGGGCTTCTCAATTGGGCTTTAAAACAGCCATTGTAGAAAAGGAAAATCTAGGAGGCGTCTGCCTTAACTGGGGTTGTATCCCTACAAAAGCGTTACTGAAAAGTGCCCAAGTTTTTGATTACCTGAAACATGCTGAAGACTACGGTTTATCTGTCAAGGAGTTTGACAAAGATTTCACGAAAGTAATCGAACGTAGTCGTGGAGTCGCCGATGGTATGAGCAAAGGAGTGCAATTCCTTATGAAGAAGAATAAAATCGATGTTATCGATGGATTCGGAAAAATAAAACCTGGTAAAAAAGTAGAAGTTGATGGAAAGGAATACAGTGCCGATCATATCATCATTGCTACCGGTGCCCGTTCACGTGAGCTTCCTAATCTAAAACAAGATGGGAAAAAGGTAATTGGTTATAGAGAAGCCATGACCTTGGATAAGCAGCCCAAGAAGATGATTGTGGTAGGAAGTGGCGCCATTGGGGTGGAATTCAGCAATTTCTACAATAGCATGGGAACCGAGGTAACCATTGTGGAGTTCTTGCCAAATCTTGTACCCCTAGAAGATGAAGAAGTATCCAAGCAATTCGAACGCATCTTCAAAAAGAATGGAATCAATGTGATGACCAATGCATCGGTTGAAAGTGTGGATACTTCTGGTAATGGAGTTAAAGCTACGGTGAAAACCAAAAAAGGCGAAGAAATCCTGGAAGCAGACATCGTACTTTCCGCAGTGGGAATTGCCGCTAATATTGAAAACATTGGCTTGGAAGACGTTGGAATTGTAACCGATAAGGGTAAAATTTTAGTGAACGACTGGTATCAAACCAACATTCCGGGGTATTATGCCATCGGGGACGTGGTTCCTGGTCCTGCGCTAGCCCACGTCGCTTCAGCAGAAGGAATTACCTGTGTTGAGAAAATTGCTGGAATGCATGTAGATCCAATCGACTATGGCAACATTCCTGGTTGTACCTATACCACTCCGGAGATTGCTAGCGTAGGATTGACAGAAAAGCAAGCCATTGAAAAAGGATATGATATCAAAGTGGGTAAGTTTCCTTTCTCGGCCAGTGGAAAAGCGAGTGCCTCTGGTAATAAAGACGGATTTGTAAAAGTTATTTTTGATGCCAAATATGGTGAATGGCTTGGCTGCCATATGATTGGTGCCGGGGTAACCGATATGATTGCTGAAGCCGTTGTGGCGAGAAAATTAGAAACTACAGGGCATGAAGTGCTGAAAGCAATTCACCCACACCCTACCATGAGCGAGGCGGTAATGGAAGCCGTAGCCGATGCTTATGGCGAAGTAATTCACCTGTAATAAAGACTTTAAAAAGAAAGCCCCGAAATTCGGGGCTTTTTTTATTTCAAAAAACTTTGCAGTGCCAGTTCGTAGCTTTGAAGACCAAATCCGAGTATGACCCCTTTCGCCCCTGAAGAGATATAAGAATGATGCCTAAATTCTTCTCGCGCAAAGGTATTGGATATGTGTACTTCGACAACGGGTGTCTCAATAGCCTTTACAGCATCCCCAATTCCAACTGAGGTATGCGTATACGCGGCTGCATTTAATATAATACCATCATAGCTGAACCCTACTTCTTGGAGCTTATCGATGAGTTCCCCTTCCACATTCGATTGAAAGTAACTCAATTCTACATCGGGATAGTTCTCCTTGAGCATGCTAAAAAATTCCTCAAAAGTCAAGCTGCCATAGATCTGCTTTTCCCTCTTGCCAAGAAGATTTAAGTTGGGCCCGTTGATGATAATAATCTTCAAAATGATGGGCTTAATTATTTCCTAGTATTAAAGGCATTCCATCTTTTCCAGAACCTACCACTACTACCTTAGAGTTTCCAGATTTGGCCAATTCCAGTGTTGCCTGAATTCCCATTTCTTTTAAGATGTTATCGGTAAGGGAAGCACTAAGGATTCGGTTGGCTGCAGCTTTACCTTCTGCTTCGATGCGGACACGCTCAGCCTCTTTCTCGGCTTTAGAGATACGGAATTCATATTCTAAAGCTTCTTGCTCCTGACGTAATTTTCGTTCAATAGCATCTTTAATGGTGGGTGGAAGCGTAACGTCCCGGACCAATATTTCATTTAGTTGAATGTATTGTTTGTCGAGAATCTTCTTAGTTTCTTCAAAGATTTCATCTTGAATAGCATCTCTTTTGGAAGAATACAACTGCTCTGGGGTATAACGTCCAACAACGCTACGGGCAGCACTTCGTATAGCGGGTTGTATAACCCTTTCTAGATAATTTTCTCCTTTTTCTTGGTGCAATCTACCTAAATCACCTTTTACCGGAAGGTACCATGCAGAAGCATCAATCTGAATTTCCAAACCATTAGAAGAAAGCACCTTCATTTTTTCAAATAGTTCCTGCTGACGAACTTCATAGACGAATACTTTGTTCCATGGAGCTACGATATGAAACCCTTCGTCCAATGGAGGCTGATCGGTTACAACCCCGCCGGCGAATGTTCGATATAGCACTCCAGCCTCACCCGATCCGATGGTTACGGCCGATTTTGCCAATACAATTATTAAAATGATGATTAATACAATGATAGGTAACCCTATTTTAGGAAGTTTGTCCATAGTATGCCAATAATTAAATTAAATAAGTCCGTTATATTTTCGAATAAACCATTCACTTGCCAATGTTATGACCAAAAAGGCGAGCAAGTATTTCCAATCGATTAAAGGTACAACTTTTCGTTGGCTTCTTTCGATGGGTTTATTGGTTTCGTCCGATGTTAAAATTTCCGTAAGTTGATCCAACGTCGTTGGTGTGAAAAGCGCTCCGCTTGTATTAGTCGCCAGCCTACGTAGTTTTGTTACATCGGCATTTAAGAACTGATCTTCTACGTTGAATTCAAGAATGGTAAAGTTCCCGCTTCGTGAAAGTCCTTCCCCACTCACAGAAACCGTAAATGAATAATCCCCTGGCTTCAATGTCGTCAAATCCACTTCATAAAACGTGTTCTTTAGCAATAAGGGAACAACAGTTTCTTCCTTGGTCTCTTGATGTATTACTCGAATTTCTAATTGTGCTCGATTATCAAATACAAAGTTCTGATCAAAATATTGTGCAGATATAAGAATTGGACTATTGTTATAATAAAAGGTCTCATGACTCACTTCCAATCGACTTCTTCTCTTATTGGAAGCTAAATATTGGATAAGTTTCCCTAAGAAACTATCGAATTCATTAAAATCACCATATTCTAAAAAGCTGTGAGAACGCCATTTCCAGAGATTTTCAGCATCCAATACCCCCATTTTTCGACCATTTAGATCTGTTGTAGCCAACAATGGACTTCCCGTCAAAATACCATCGATCTCTTGTTGTAAAAGTATATCGTGAGGCACATTGATTCTCAATTCCCCGAAAGTAGTCGACAAGGGTGGATAGTCTCGTAAATCGACGTCATCCACTGCATAGTTTCCATAATTCAAATTCAACCGTCCACCAACTTCTTCATCTACTCTTGCAAATTCTTTTTCCACTATACCTTGCGAGTTATTAAGAAAACTCCAATCGGTTTTAGTTCCCGTTATCCATAAAATGTTATTACCGTTACGTTCTGCTGCCGATAATAGTGCGTTGAAACTGCGGGTTGGTTGATAGAAAATCAGCAACTGATGATCCTCAATTTTGCTTACAGCCTCCAAAGGTTTTGAAAATGTAACCGTGCGTTGTTCGTTGGTTTCAATTGCTTTTTTGAGAGCTCCTAAATCAGGGTGAACCACATCACTCACTATTAAAATATTGGTGGCCTGGTCAATGACTTCCACAGCGAAAAGCTTTGTATTATTTTGAGTATTTTTCTCATCAGCAACGGGCTCCACCACCGCTGTATAGCGTTGTAGTCCAACTTCAGTGGCTGGAATTGTAAGATTAATTGTCTTGGAATTATCTTCCTTGGAAAACCTTACTATTTCTGAGTGTAGAACTGTAGCTCCCTTTCGTAGGACAAAGCGTGATTCTACGGATTCTTCACCGCTATAAACCAAAACGACCTCTACCGGAAATTCATTTTTTAGGAAAGAATATCGATTGGAATTTAAATGAGCGATCTTTAAATCCATGTATTTCGTAGTATCCCCAAGAATTATGGGATATACTTTGTTTTTGAAACCTGTAGTCGCAAATTCATAGTCTCTTCCGAAGGTTTGATTACCATCTGATATCAATATGGTTGGAGCATTTGTGCCACTATAAATTTCCTCGAGGGATTCGAAGACTTTATCAAGTCGTGACTGAGTGTCTTTAAATTCAATTGAATCCAGGGTTCGAAAGGTGTTTCCAATAGCATACAAGGAGATGTCAAACCCATCGATTAAATCTGGATCGCTGATAAGATTGTGAACCACCTCCTTTGCCTGATTTGGATCCGATAAAGCAGCCACAGAAGAAGAAACGTCCAAAACGATGGGAAGCTTTGGCTTTTCAAGTCGATAACTTACCGAGCGCATCTCCGGATTCACCAACAATAGGAACAAGGTGAATATTGTTAAAAACCGGAGACTACCCAAAATCCATTTAAGCGAATTGGAAAGTTTCGATTTGTAGGCATAACTATAGGCAGTGATAGCAAAAGCCACCACAGCCGCTACAATTATGTACAATAAGGTTTCTGCAGACAATTGCGAACTAGTATTTAAACTTCAGATTAGGTGAGCATTCCACCATCGACATTGAGTACCTGTCCAGTTACGTAAGCGGAGAGATCACTCGCCAAGTATACGCAGGCATTTGCGATATCTTCAGGAGTACCTCCTCTTTTCAATGGGATGGCATCCCTCCAACCTTGAACCACGGCCTCATCTAATTTTCCCGTCATCTCGGTTTCGATAAAACCTGGGGCAATTGCATTACATCGAATATTTCTAGAACCCAACTCCAAGGCCACAGATTTAGTAAAGCCAATAATACCTGCTTTTGAGGCTGCATAATTGGTTTGTCCAGCATTCCCTTTCACCCCAACCACGGAACTCATATTGATGATAGAACCGCTACGCTGCTTCAACATCGCGCGCTGAACAGCCTTGGTCATATTGAAAACCGATTTAAGATTCACTTCGATGACTTTGTCGAAATCTTCTTCCGAAATTCGCATGAGCAAATTATCCTTTGTGATTCCTGCATTATTTATTAATATATCGATAGATCCAAAAGCTTCTAGGACGTTATTGGCGAGTTCTTGTGCTTGATCAAAATTAGCCGCATCGCTTTTATAGGCCTTTACCTTCACTCCTTCTTTGGACAGATCAGCCGCTAATGCTTCTGCAGCTTCGGCTGAAGAATTATAGGTAAATGCCACGTTGGCACCGTGTTTAGCAAAGGTTTCAACAATACCCTTTCCAATACCGCGGCTTCCCCCGGTTACAATTGCCGTTTTTCCTTCCAATAATTTCATAGTTGTTGATTTACTGTTGTCCTTCAAAGATAGAAAACCCAAATGGTTTCGCATAAAAAAGCCCTGTGAATTACAGGGCCTTTAGATTTATTTTAACGAGTTACTTAGGCAAGTACTTCTGCAATTTTCTTTCCAATCTCTGCGGGTGAATCCACCACATGGATCCCACATGATTTCATGATTTTTTTCTTGGCTTGTGCAGTATCATCACTACCACCAACAATCGCTCCTGCATGCCCCATGGTTCTTCCTGCTGGAGCTGTTTCCCCAGCGATGAAACCAACGATTGGCTTTTTACTTCCACTTTCCTTGTACCAGTTGGCTGCATCGGCTTCCAGTTGTCCTCCAATCTCTCCAATCATCACTACAGCTTCCGTTTCAGGATCGTTGATCAATAATTGAAGTGCTTCTTTGGTTGTCGTTCCAATTATTGGGTCACCTCCAATCCCGATGGCAGTGGTAATTCCTAATCCTTCCCGTACCACCTGATCGGCAGCTTCGTAAGTTAGCGTTCCCGATTTCGAAACAATACCAACGGTCCCTTTTTTGAAGACAAATCCTGGCATGATTCCAACTTTAGCTTCCCCTGGAGTTATCACTCCGGGACAGTTTGGACCTACCAAGCGACAGTCGCGATTTTTAATGTAGTTATAGACCTTTACCATGTCGGATACAGGAATTCCCTCCGTAATGGTAATGATCACTTTAATTCCTGCCTCAGCTGCTTCCATGATGGCGTCTGCCGCAAAGGCTGGTGGCACAAAAATGATACTAGTATTGGCACCTACTTTTTCAACAGCTTCCGCCACCGTATTGAAAACAGGTTTACCGAGATGGGTCTGACCTCCTTTACCTGGAGTCACACCCCCCACCACATTGGTTCCGTAATCTATCATTTGCTCGGCGTGAAAAGTACCCTCACTACCGGTAAATCCTTGAACAATAATCTTGGAATCTTTATTGACTAATACACTCATCGAGTATGGATTTTAGGATTGAAATTTCGTTGCGCAAAGGTAAGTGATTCGTCCTTTTTAAAAAAGGAAATTACACCTTTACTTTGTGATAGGATTCGTTGGTATCATCCTTGTCGGTTACGGGTTGACTCACCTGATAACCACGATACATTTTCTGGTCCTTCACTTCCCAAATGGCAATAAAATGTGAGATTCCCAGCTCTTCATCTGGGTTTTCCATTGTACGGACATAATACTTGTATCGAATGGTAACGTGGTTATCGTCCTGTAAAAGATGGCTCACCTCTACCCTCAAATCGTGGTAGGTTTTTCGAATCTCAGTGAAGAATTTTACGATGTCATCATAGTGCATTATGGTAAGACCATCGCTACTATTCCAAATCAGTACCAATTCCGGGTGAAAAAATCTTTTAAGAACAGAATCGTCATGAAGAATATCAGACAGATAAAAGTTACGTATTATTTCCTTAGCTGTTTTGCTCATTTCAATTTGTCTAATTTTTCTATGATATCAGGAATGAGACGGATGGATGCAATTTCTTTGTACTTTTTTCGAAATTCGTCTGCCGGGGTTCCGAAATAGGACTTATGCCCGGGGAGTGATTTGCTCACGCCACTTTGTGCCGAAATGATCGATTTTTCCCCGATAGTGATACCGCTCGTGATACCCACTTGCCCCCAAATGGTCACAAAATCCTCAATCAGAACGCATCCGGCAATACCGACTTGTGAAGCGATCAAGCATCGTTTACCTATAACAGAATCGTGTCCCACATGCACTTGATTATCGAGTTTCGTGCCTTCTCCAATTATGGTGGAAGCGCTAACTCCTTTATCGATGGTACAAAGAGCGCCTATATCCACATTATCCTTAACGACTACATTTCCGCCACTTAGAAGCTTATCGAACATTTCTGGTCGGTTTTTATAATAAAAGGCATCGGCTCCCAAAACACTTCCCGCATGAATGGTCACGTTGTTTCCTATGATGGTATTATCGTATATGATTACATTGGGATGTATCACGCAATCATCTCCAATCACCACATTATTCCCGATAAATACGTTTGGCTGAATAATGGTATGCTTCCCAATTTTTGCGGAATCCGCAATTACCGCAGTGGCAGGTTGAAATGGCCTGAAATGGCGCGTTAGGACATTGAAATCACGAAACGGATCCTCCGAAATCAACAAGGCTTTGCCGGGAGGACAAGAGACCTTTTTATTGATAAGAATAATGGTCGCCATGCTATTTAGCGCCTTGTCGTAGTATTTGGGGTGGTCCACAAATACGATATCTCCAGGCTGTACGACATGAATCTCATTCATTCCCAAAACCGGAAAATCGGCTGGGCCTTCAAAATCACATTCCAGAATACTGGCGATATGTGCTAAAGTTTGTGGTTTTGGAAATTTCACTTTAAGAAGTTTAAAACGTAAATATAAAAAAATCCCACCGCATCTTTATCTGTGGTGGGATTAAATAAAAAGGTCGTTTTAATTATTCCTTGATACGTTCTTGGTATTGCCCTTTTTCAGTATCAATTTTAATCTTGTCTCCTTCATTAATAAACAATGGTACGTTCACAGAAGCACCTGTTTCCACGGTTGCGGGTTTAGTAGCATTTGTTGCTGTATTCCCTTTTACTCCAGGTTCTGTTGAAATCACTTCCAAGATAACATGAGCAGGCATTTCTACTGAAAGTGGCATCTGATCTTCCGAATTGATTATGATCGTTACTACCTCTCCTTCCTTCATGAGGTCGGGACGGTCTAGAGCGCCTTCCGGCAATTGAATTTGAGAATAATCTTCTGTATTCATGAAGTGGTACGTTTCCCCTTCATTGTACAAAAACTGGAATTTATGGGTCTCCACTCGAACATCTTCAATCTTATGTCCAGCGGAAAAGGTATTATCGAGTACTTTTCCAGTAGTAACACTTTTTAATTTTGTTCGAACGAAAGCAGGGCCTTTCCCTGGTTTCACATGGAGGAATTCAATGATTTTATAAATATCATTGCTGTATCGGATACATAATCCTTTTCTGATATCTGAAGTTGTCGCCATATAAAGTTTGAAAATTTATTAATTCTGAAAATACCCTTTCATGATACCGCGTTTCGAGTTTTTAATGAATTGAAGAATTTCATCCCTTTCAGGGGTCGCCTCCATTTCTGCTTCGATGATGTGTACTGCTTGGGTATTGTTATAGTTCTTTTGATAAAGAATTCGGTAGATGTTTTGAATCTCGCGTATTTTTTCGGTATCGAATCCCCGTCTTCGCAAACCAATGGAATTAATACCCACATACGATAAAGGTTCACGTGCTGCCTTTACAAAGGGTGGCACATCCTTTCGCACCAAGGACCCCCCAGTAACGAAGGCATGGTTTCCAATCATACAAAACTGGTGCACCGCGGTCATCCCTGCCAATACTACATAATCCCCTACTGTGATGTGTCCTGCCAGTGTACTGTTATTTGAAAAAATACAATTATCTCCTACGATGCAATCGTGTGCGATATGGCAGTAAGCCATAATCAAACAGTTCTTACCGATTACGGTTTTGCCGCGGTCTACTGTTCCTCGGTTCACAGTTACATATTCACGGATAGTGGTGTTATCCCCTATTTCCGCAATGGTTTCCTCGTCCTGAAATTTCAAATCTTGGGGAATGGCAGATATTACAGCACCGGGGAAAATATTACAGTTTTTTCCTATACGAGCCCCTTCCATAATGGTGACATTGGAGCCAATCCAAGTCCCTTCTCCGATAACTACATTGTTATGGATCGTAGTAAATGGCTCAATCACCACATTCTTTGCGATTTTCGCACCGGGGTGAACATATGCTAAAGGTTGATTCATTCGACGTTTTTAGTTTTTACAATTTGAGCCATCAATTCGGCTTCAGTTACCAACTTGTCGTTGGCATAGGCATTTCCTTGCATATGAACAATTCCCCTTCTAATAGGAGTAATCAATTCAAGCTTAAAAATAAGGGTGTCTCCTGGATTCACCTGCTGTTTGAACTTCACGTTATTGATTTTCATGAAGAAGGTTAGATAATTTTCAGGATCCGGAACGGTGCTAAGGGCTAATATCCCTCCCGTTTGTGCCATGGCCTCAACAATAAGTACTCCAGGCATTACTGGAGCTCCAGGAAAGTGCCCAACAAAGTAGGGTTCATTCATGGTAACGTTTTTCAAGCCTACCACATGTGAATCGGATAACTCTAAGATCTTATCCACCAACAAAAATGGTGGACGGTGTGGCAACATAGCCATAATTTCATTGACATCCTTTACAGGCGTCTTGGTGATATTGAATTTTGGAACTTTGTTCCTTTTTTCAATTTTAATGAGTTTGGATAATTTTTTTGCAAACTGGGTGTTGACGAAATGCCCAGGTTTGTTGGCGATTACCTTTCCTCGAATACGCATACCAACTAGCGCTAAATCACCAACGACATCCAATAATTTATGGCGTGCCGCTTCATTTGGGTGATGCAGGGTAAGGTTATCCAAGATTCCGTTAGGTTTAACAGAAATACTATCTTTTTTGAAAGCCTGTCGCAACTTTTCCATGGTTTCAGGAGAAAGTTCCTTGTCCACATAAACAATGGCATTGTTCAAGTCGCCTCCTTTAATCAAACCATGCTCTAAAAGCATTTCCAACTCATGCAAGAAACTAAAGGTACGGGAATCGGCGATTTCAGTTTTGAACTCGGAAAGATTTTTGAGGGAAGCATTTTGAGTTCCCAAAACTTTGGTCCCAAAGTCGACCATGGTGGTTACTTGATATTCTTCTGCAGGAATTACTGTAATTTCGCTTCCACTTTCTTCATCTACATAAGAAATCACTTCTTCAACGATGAATTCCTCGCGTTCGGCTTCCTGTTCAACGATACCCGCCTTTTCGATAGCTTCTACAAAAAATTTGGAGGAACCGTCCATAATTGGTGGTTCGGAAGCATTTAATTCGATCATACAATTATCGACTTCCATACCAACCAGAGCGGCCAAAACGTGTTCGGATGTTTGAATCTTCACCCCTCTCTTTTCAAGGTTCGTGCCTCTCTGAGTATTCACTACGTAGTTTGCATCCGCTTCGATCACCGGATGTCCTTCCAAATCGACTCGAACGAAAGCATAGCCAAAGTTTTCAGGTGCTGGCTTGAAGGTAAGCGTAACATCCTTCCCGGTATGCAAACCCACACCGGTTAAGGATATTTCTTTACCAATGGTGCGCTGTCTGGGCTTACAATCACTCATCTTTAAATTTTTTTTCAAAGGTATTAAAACGCTCTACAAATTTTGGGAGGTTCTTGAAATGAACATAACTCTTGTTGTAGTCGCCATAATTCAAAGCAGGAGAGCCTTGTAGAACTTCGTCGTCTTTAACATTTCGACCAATACCACTTTGGGCTTGAATGCGAACATTGTTTCCTATGGTAATATGCCCCACAATTCCAACTTGACCTCCGATCATACAATTCTCACCTATCTTCGTAGATCCAGCAATTCCCGTTTGAGCTGCAATTACTGTATTTCTTCCAATTTCAACATTGTGAGCAATTTGAATCTGATTGTCCAACTTCACCCCTCTTCTAATCACGGTGGATCCAAGAGTAGCACGATCGATGGTAGTTCCCGCTCCAATATCTACATGGTCTTCGATAATTACATTTCCGGTTTGCGGAACTTTCTTGTACTCCCCGTTCTCATCGGGTGAGAATCCAAATCCATCAGCTCCAATAATAACCCCACTATGGATTACAGAATAATTTCCGATTACCGATTCTGAATAGATTTTTGCGCCTGCGAAAACAGTAACATTGTCACCTATGGTAACATTATCACCGATATATACATTGGGATAGATCTTTACGTTGTCACCAATAACGACGTTTTCGCCGATATACGAAAAAGCACCCAAATAAATATTTTCACCATGTTTAGAGGATTCGGACAAGAACACCGGTTGTTCAATTCCGATCTTGTTCATCTTAACCTGGTTATAATATTCCAATAGTTTGGAAAATGCCTTGTAAGCATCGTCCACACGTATGAGCGTTGTTTCCACAGGATTCTCCAAAACAAAGTCACGATTCACGATAGTGATCGATGCTTTAGTGGTGTAGAGGTAATTCTTGTACTTCGGATTGGCAAGAAAGGTAAGCGAACCCGCTTGTCCCTCTTCAATCTTCGCCAATTTTGATACTGTTACTTCACCATTTCCTTCAACGGATCCTTCAAGAATTCCCGCTATTTGGTTGGCTGTAAATTCCATTTAATAGATTGAATGGTGCAAATATAAAAAAAGCACAACTAATGTTACTTCGGATAACAGAGATAATGTTTTACTACTGCTTTTGATAGCGCTTTCAGATTCAATTGATCACTGGCTTTGGCAACATCCATAAGCTTCCCGTTCTTTTTCAACAAGTTGATATTGTCTTTGTCCATGTGATATGCTAGATTCGAAATAGCACCTCCGAACACAAAGTAAGATGCATCCTCCTGCGAAAGGTTGTGTTGGGTCATTACTTTCTGTAACTCCTTCTCAATCTTCGTCTCCGAAAAGGGTTTATTTTTCATTTTTATCTTTAGTAATTCCCGATTCAAGAGCATGGAGGATAATTCGGAAAGAACAAAATCATTATGATGCGACCATTCTTTCATAGCCGAGACAATATCATAATCATCCAATTGAGCGAAACGATCTAATACATTCTTGTCAAAATCATCTAAAGTAACGGTCTGGGTCAAGAAGAAGGATAAAGCACTACTTGCAGGCAACTGCACACCTTGCTGACTAAGTTTTTTGGCGCGCTGTAATACCTTCACCAATAACTGTTCTGCTACAAGGGAGGTTTTATGGAGATACACCTGCCAGTACATGAGTCGGCGAGCAATAAGGAATTTTTCTACCGAATAAATTGCTTTTTCCTCTATGACCAATTGGTCATCCTTTACATTCAACATGGCGATGAGGCGCTGGGAATTGATATTCCCTTCGGCAACACCCGTATAAAAAGAATCCCTTCGGAGATAATCCAACCGATCCATATCCATTTGCCCCGAAATCAATTGATGTAAAAATTTTCGATCGTATTGATTTTTAAAAATGGTGATGGCTAAGTCTAGGGCACCTTTAAATTCACGATTCAATTCGTCCATAAACAATAAGGACAGATTTTCGTGCGATACTTCGTGAACGATACTATGTTCCATGGCGTGGGAAAAAGGCCCATGCCCGATATCATGCAACAAAATTGCTACTAACAAAGCTGTTTCCTCTTCGTCGGAAATATCTACCCCTTTGAACCTCAAGGTTTGCACAGCCCGCTGCATAAGATACATGGCGCCCAGGGCATGATGAAATCGCGTGTGATGCGCACCGGGATACACCAAATAGGAAAGCCCCATCTGAGTGATACGTCGCAGACGCTGAAAATAGGGATGCTGAATGATTTCAAATAGGAGATCATTCGGAATATTGATGAACCCGTATATGGGATCGTTTATAATTTTCAGTTTATTACGGGTTGCCAAACTTTAACGTTATATTAGTAGTAGAACTTTTCGGTTTGAGATACTACAAAAGTATTTTTGGTGTTATACTACTGTATCGAGACAAATCAGTACAAATTCTTCACAAATATACATATATGAACGAGATCAAAATACTCTGGGTGGATGATGAAATCGACTTGCTGAAACCCCACATTCTCTTTTTGGAAAACAGAAATTATAAAGTGACCACCGCACAAAGTGGTTCGGAAGCTTTGGAGGAAATCCAAAAAGAGGTTTTTGATATCGTTTTCTTGGATGAGAACATGCCTGGACTTACAGGATTGGAGACCCTTGCTGAAATAAAAGAACAGCAGGCCTCATTGCCAGTGGTTATGATTACAAAAAGTGAAGAGGAATACATCATGGAAGAGGCCATTGGTTCTAAGATTGCAGATTATCTAATCAAGCCGGTGAATCCGAATCAGATTTTATTGAGTCTGAAGAAAAATTTGGATACGAGCAGGCTTGTTTCACAAAAAACCACCAGTTCGTACCAACAGGAATTTCGCAAAATTGCAATGGACATGTCCATGATCAATTCTGCCACAGGTTGGGCTGAACTATATCAGAAATTGGTGTATTGGGAATTGGAGTTGGAAAATATTGAAGACAGTAGCATGTTCGAGATATTGGAGTCACAAAAGGTGGAAGCCAATACGCAGTTCTGTAAGTTTATTGAAAAGAACTACGAATCTTGGTTCCAAGGGGATGAGGACGCTCCCACTATGTCGCATACTTTGTTTAGAGAAAAAATTTCCCCTTTATTGGATGACCGACCCACCCTGCTGGTTGTAGTGGATAATTTGCGTTACGACCAGTGGAAGGCCTTCGAGCCTATGTTATCCAATATGTACAAGAAAAAGAGCGAAGATTTATTTTACAGTATTTTACCCACCGCCACGCAATATGCACGGAACTCCATTTTTTCTGGTCTTATGCCAAGTGAAATGGAAAAACTCCATCCCAACCTTTGGTTAAACGACACGGACGAAGGCGGCAAGAATATGCATGAAGAGGAATTTTTAGCGGCGCAATTAAAACGATTGGGGAAGGACTTAAACTGGAGTTATCATAAAATATCAAGTTTACGGCAAGGGAAAAAATTGGCAGAATCCTTTAAATCACATAAAGATGAAGACCTCACTGTAGTGGTTTACAATTTTGTAGATATGCTTTCTCACGCAAAGACTGAAATGGAGGTGATTAAGGAGTTGGCTTCTAATGACAAATCCTATCGTTCCTTAACTCAGAGTTGGTTTAAGAACAGTCCGCTAATGGAAATTATCCAGCAAGCTTCGCAATTGGGCTTTCGACTGATCATCACTACGGATCACGGAACTATCAATGTAAAGAACCCTTCTAAGGTAATTGGTGACCGTAATACCAGTTTAAACTTGAGATACAAAACGGGTCGTAGCCTGTCGTATGAGTCGAAAGATGTTATAGCCTTTAAAGACCCAAGGTCTGTTCTGCTCCCATCAATAAACATGAGCAGTTCCTTTATATTTGCGAAGGGCGATCTCTTCTTTGCCTATCCAAATAATTACAATCACTACGTAAGTTACTATCGCAATACCTACCAACATGGAGGCGTATCCCTTGAAGAAATGATCATTCCTTTTTCAGTATTGATCCCACGATAAATATTTTGTAGGATTATTCTTTATTTTGTACATTTAACCGATAATTTGTGTTGATTGTCGTGATAAACGCTATATTTGTCACAGCCCTTGCACCATGAAACAGACATACTCCATTTCTGAACTTCCGGAAATTGCCAGTATGGTTTTGGAAAATACAACCTCCAAAATCCTTTTGTTTTACGGTTCCATGGGTGTGGGAAAAACCACATTGATAAAAGAATTGTCAAAGCAATTAGGTGTGGTTGGAGGATTAAGCAGTCCTACCTTTTCCCTTGTCAACGAATATGAAACCAATCGCGGTGAGGTCATTTATCACTTTGACTTTTACCGCATGAAAAATGAGGCGGAAGCCTTAGATATTGGGGTAGAAGAATATTTTTCAACAAATGCTTGGGTGTTCATAGAATGGCCGGAAATGATTGTAGGAATATTGCCACAGGACGCTCAAAAAATACAACTAACTAAAAACCAAGACGGTACACGAACGATAACAATTTAGCTAATGAAGTGAGCAACGACAGTACTTAAGGGTAATTATTGAAGAACAATCACCTAGTTGATAATTTTCAATTAGGTATAAACTATTCAAATTACGCTGAAACTTAAAAATATACTTGTGTTTTTTCTTGATAGGTTTGTACTAATAACCTCACAAAAAACCTAGTATTATGAGACTTAAGTATTATTTGATCGTTGCATTGTTTGGAGCAGCATTATTTGCTTCATGTACTCCTGAGAACATCAATGATGGACAAACAGAGCAACAAATCGACAGAGATAAAATCTCAGCCCCCCAAAACGGATAAGAAAAGTTTATTTGTAGGGGGAATTGTTGTATTGTTGATAACAATTTCCCCTTTCATATTTTATGCTTATCGTAATTTCTCGACAGAAACGCAGGTTTTTAGTTCGAGCTTCTTTTCATTTACCACCTCATTTAACTCGTTAAATACATTCGTTTGGTTTTTAGTAAGTAAGGCGGTACCTCTTTATTTAATGTTACTTTGGTTTTTCACTTGCAAACACTGGTGGCATTGGATAATTTTAGTTCCCATAGCCATGTATGCATTCCAACTTTGGGGTATTTTAAATGAAAGTCAAGGTCTGGATGAACTAGAAATATATTATTTATTTCCCCTCATGATGATTTTAGTACCTCTTGTCTATTTGATAAGGGCTAAATTATTCAACAAAATGCGAGGTGATGACTTAAAGAGTTTCGAAAAAGAATTGATGGAGAAAAAATCTACCTGGCAACAAATCAAAGAACTTTTTCAATAAGTAGGGTTTAAAGATAAGGAATTAATTTACTACCTTGGTGATACAATCGCCTGAGCCATGAGCAAACCCACTTCTCCCTTTACCAAGGCCCAACTCATTCCCCAGGAGGAAATGCTGGAAATCACCCGTTCCAAGAGTGATTTATTTATCGGTATACCCAAAGAAACTCACTTTCAGGAGAAACGAATATGTTTAACCCCAGATGCTGTAGCAGCACTCGTAGCACAGGGCCATAAAGTTTTGATCGAGAAAGGCGCTGGTGAAGAAGCGGGATTTACCGATGCAGAATACAGCGAAGCCGGAGCAGAATTGACCCATGACACCAAAAAGGTTTTTGGGGCACCCATCGTTCTTAAGGTAGAACCCCCTACTCCAGATGAAATAGAATGGATACAACATAAAGCCTTACTCATCTCTGCCCTGCAATTGAAAACTCAGGAGAAAGGATATTTTGAGCGCCTGGCCAAGAAAAAGGTTACAGCACTGGCTTTTGAATTCATTAAGGATGAAGACGGCGCCTACCCAGCGGTAAAAGCGCTGAGTGAAATCGCAGGTACCGCTTCTGTTCTTATTTCTGCCGAACTAATTGCGAGTCATAGGGACAGCAATGGCCTCCTCTTCGGAAACATCAGCGGGGTACCCCCATTGGAAGTGGTAATTATTGGTGCAGGTACCGTTGGACAGTTTGCTACCAAGGCTGCGGTGGGATTGGGAGCCAATGTAAAGGTTTTTGATACCAGCATCACCCGATTGCGGAATCTACAATTCATTTTAGGGCACTCTATTTTTACCTGTACCCTTCAACCCAAATATCTTTTAAAAGCCTTACGCAGATGCGATGTAGCTATTGGCGCCCTTAGAGGTGCCAACCGATCTCCCGTCGTGGTTACGAAAACAATGGTCGAAAATATGAAAAAGGGTTCGGTCATTATGGATGTGAGTATCGATATGGGAGGTTGTTTTGAAACTTCGGAAATGACATCCCATAACAATCCGACATTCACCAAACACGGGGTGATTCACTACGGAGTGCCAAATATTCCGGCCCGATATCCAAAAACGGCATCCATTTCCATCAGTAACATCTTCACTCCTTACCTCTTCGACCTGGCCGATAGTGGAGGTATCGAAAATGCCGTACGTTTCAATGCAGGTCTCAAAAATGGATTGTATTTTTACCGGGGAATCTTAACCAATCAAGCAGTAGGAAATTGGTTCAACTTACCCCATAGTGATATCAATCTTTTAATTTTTTAAACGTGACCTTAGCCAAACGATTGCTCTACTACTTCAGTGGATTTGGGATTGGAATGATTATTTTGTTCTTCTTTTTAGGTGGAAAACGTGCTTCCTGTGATTATTTTCCCAATGCGCGAACGCTAAAGAACCTACGTGAAAAAGAAAGGATAATTCCACCAGAAGTGCTACTGAGCCTTGAAAGCAACCACTTAGATACATCCGCAATAGGATATTTGTTCAACCATGGAATCGTAGATTTTAAGGACAGCAATACTTCCTTGGATTCCTGTAAAATTTATGCCATCAAAGGGGATTACAAAGAACAGCACTTACTCCTACACGTGGAAAACTGTGATCACGAAGCCCGAATTAAAAGTCTCGAATTTATTCCTTGATTTTATTCAGTTCATTGATATAATAAGAAGGATAAATTCCTGTGATTCTATAAAACGCCCGTGAAAAGGAGGCGGAATTCTTATAGCCACATTCAAACGCAATTGCCTCTATGGTATATTTTCTAAAGGTAGTATGGTTCTTCAGACGCTCCAAGGCATACCCTACCCTGAGTCCGTTAAGATATTGAGAGAAGTTTTTCTCCATATGATGGTTTAGAACGCGGGATAGATAGGAGGAATTGGTTTGAAAGACTTTCGCCAATGAATTTAGGGTAATATCTGCATCTAAAAACTGTTTTTCCTTCTCAAATTTATCCAAACGATTTAAAATATCCTCTATAATACCTGGTGCCAAATCCAATTTGTCATTTGTTCTTTTTTCAGAATTAAGGTCACTCTTCTTCTCTAAAAGGCTTTCAAATCTTTTTTTGAAAATAACTTTCTGGCGATAATAAAAGACTGCAATCAATGTCACAACAAATAATAAACTCCCAATAAAAACGATTCTTAATCGATCTGCTTTATGAACAATATTTAATTCATGAATCAATGATTCTTTTTGATTTATCAATTTTGCGGCATCCATTTCATAAACCATTCTTGGCTCGATGAATTTGAAAATCTCCGCATTTATACTGTCAATCCTCAATAATTTATCCAAGTAGACAAGCTGTCCCTTTAAATTACCATTTTGTTCGTTTATTTTGTATTTGGCATTATATAGAAGTTTAAGGTACTCATTATGTTGGTGTCCAAATACATTTTTGTTTTTTTCAACACTGTCTAAAAGAATAATTGCATCTTTCGAATTTTCCATTTCAAGTTCTGATAATCCTCTAAACAAAAGAGTATTATAGAATTTATTATGATCCTTTCTAAAACTTTCATTATTTAAAATGTTTTCTGATTGAGCAATTACATTTTCATAGTTTTTTTCATAGTAATCCAATTCAACCTCTGCATCATTTACCCACCAATAATAATCTTCTCGCTGAGCTCCATTATAATTGGATAGCATAATTCTCAACGAATCTAAATAAATGCGAGCCTTCGGGATATCCCTGTGTGTTATATTGCTTATCACAAAAGATTTATAGGAATTAATTAATTGTGTTGACTTAATAGAGAGTAAATCTTTTCTCTTTTCGTTTCTTGTGCATTTACCAAGTTTTTCAATATAGTCATCCTGTAAAATCAATCTGTGGCGTTCCTTTAGTAATTCATCGGCTTTTTCTACACTTCCCCATTTATTTCGTAAATCCCCAATAACGCCAAGTAAGTAGACAATTTGGGAAATATTGTCATTCTTTTTAGCAATTTTTAAAGCATATGTCAGATTATCATATTTTTCAGCAATTATATTCATTTGGCCAAATTCATACCCCTTCAAAATATACCCCATAGCCGGATAGGTAATATGATCCCAATCTTTTGTATATGCTATCAAGGTATCTGCATATTTGATATTTGTTTCCGGCTGAAAGATACGTGCCAGTCGGTCGTATCCGCGTGCTACCTTGACCGTATCCCCATCCCTTCTGGCACGCTCCAAATAGGTTCGTGCAATACGCTCTTGAGCCAAGGAGTCGCCATCAAAGTCATTAAATAGCTCTAAAAGATCTTCATAGGTCATACGCTCTAGGTGTGAGGGCCCCGAAGATTGCCCCCGGAGGTTAATCACCATGAAAAGGAATAGGACGGTAAAAATAAATTGAGATGTGAAGCTACTTTTTGTCATAGGGTAAAAGTAATAGAAACCACAACACGGCAATCAACCATTTATTTCTACAAAACAACCAGATTTCGTTATTTGCTTATAATCAGATTCTTATGAATTTATAATGATGCTAGAATTTATAAATTCAAGGAAATCAATAAATAAGAATATCGAATTAAATTGAGGCAAATAAAAAACACCAGGTTAACTACTCCTGGTGTTTCTTAACATTTGTGTTCTTCAACACGCCGAAAACTATAGTATCTTAACGTATTCTTAGATTATGAAATACGATTTTGCTTTTTAACGAGATAAAAATACGTCACCTATTCATGCAAAGGATTCAATGAGAGGTTAAAAAGATTAATGAAAACTTAATCTTTTCCGCTAAGGATTCATTTGTAAACCAGAACTTGGCTGAGCGGTATCCTCTGATCTCGTAGAGAATGAATATGAGATGGAGAAATTAATCAGATAATCGGCAAAAGCTGCATCCCCATTCCTGAAATTCCCAGTAATCTCTGATGTTTCCATATCCGTTAAACTTTGAGGACGTTCCCGCCGTACAGCAATGGGAACATTCAAATTTGCAGTAAACCGATCTATGATAAAGGAAACTCCTGGGTCTATGGATAGGACATTTCCAGGTCGTCTAAAACCATCCGATTCTCCTAAGATATCCTCCACCGGAACTCCTTCAAATCGACTTCCTAGAGAAACAGACCATTGAGGAGCTAGCGCATAGCTCAAACCCGCTCGAATGGAGAACTGATCGGGCACCGACATAATGGATTCATTTTCCAAAATCGGACTTAAGGTTTCTCGAAACGTCCTAGTTTCATTAACATTTCGAGGATTGAAGAGATAAAATCCGCCAGCGTAGGTGAATAAACCATGGCTTATTTTTTGATACCATTGGAAATCTACCGTAAAACCAAAACCACCATCCCCTGGTTGGATGGATTGGTCGACGGGACGCGTTTCAGGCCCTCCTTCAGGTCCAACATTATAAAAAATATCACTGGCATTATAGTTACCCGTTGGCAATTTTAAACCCATCCCCAAAGCAATATTGCCATTTGCAGACACCTCAGGATTGAAAAGCCAATATCCAAGTCCCAAGCGAATATCAGCCAACCCCCGGGAATAGGTAATATTGCGCTCCGACCTACCATGTTCGTAGAGAGATGAACGGGTATTTATTACCGTTGGAATTGTGATTCCAGCATACAATCTATTGGTGATACCATAATTAATGGTAACGTCCCAGGCGTGTTGATGATTAACTACCTCGGTTTCATTCGCAACACGATCGGGTTCTTCTTCGGTACCCCTAAAATGTCGAAACGATTTAAAGTAACGATAATTCATACCTAATTGGATAGTACTTTGTTCCAATAAGTTGGATTCCAAGGAAGTGCCAACGGCGCATGAAAAATGTCGAATGGCTACGCAGCCTTGTGAATGAGAGAATTGGCTCAATATTATGAGCACGAGGAATACTCCCCAATTTTTAATTTGAGTCATGGTTTGGTTTTTTAGTGAGCGCTAAGCTACCTTTACAATGCTTTCAAATTCGGCAAGAAGAGGTTAATTACCTTAACGAAAGGTTAATCAGGTTAACGATAACCAAAAGCCTTCCTGAAAGTTCAAATTTTCACTAATATGGCGACGTTTTGAAGAAACGGACCTTTTACATAGTTATCTTGGTTATTTCGGTACTTGGGCTATTTGCCATTCAGTATCGATTCTTAAATATTGGTATCAATTTAGCCAAAGTTCAGTTTCAACGAAAAATTGGATTCGCTGCACAAGAAATCAAAGAGGATTTGGTTACTCAAAATCAACTTACCTTTCTTATTGGCCAGGCCATTACCATGGATGACAGCTACTTTTCCCTTAGTATGGATAGCATTCAAGATGCTTCCCGGCACTTTTTAAACGACTTTATAACCCATCGACTCACAGAAAACGGAATCAACAAAGAATTCACCTATCGTCTGTTTACAAAAGATAGCACAGATTACCTCAGTTCGCCGCAAACCTATGAGGATCAAGAAAATCTTATCACCTATCCCATAGAACTAGAGGGGTATCTACCCCAGCTCCTTCGAAAGAACTTGATTTTAGAGCTTCAGTTCAAAGATTTAAATAGTTATTTCCTTTTTCAATTAAATGGGTTAACCATCCCCTCTTTAATTTTTATGATTGCCATTATCGTAGTCATTGTGTGGGTGCTGCGTTCCTTTTATTGGCAAAGAAATATTATCACTACTACCAATGAATTTATCAATAATCTCACCCACGAATTAAAAACACCCGTATTCTCGATTGGTCTCGCCACAAAAATTCTGGAAAAGCAAACTGAAGACAAGGAAAGCGAGGTTATCTCGCTACTAAAAGAACAAACCAATCGTTTAAAGAGTCTGATCGACAAAGTATTGGAACTCGGATCTCTAGAGTCTAGAAAACATGTTATTGAGTTACAGCCTTTGGATTTCCACCCTAATCTTTTAAAGTTGGTGCAGCAATTCCGAACTGTAGCAGAAGTTGAAGGTTTTCAATTCAACCATTCCATTCAAGAGGGGCCTTTCATGATAAAGGCGGAAGCTTCTCACTTGGAAAATGCCATTCTTAACTTATTGGATAATGCTAAAAAGTACTCGGATGAACCAAATGTTTACTTAAACGCTGTGAAGGAAAATGGGTATCTTCGTATTCAAGTGGAAGATAATGGTATCGGATTAAGTGCCAAAGATCAGGACATGATTTTTGAAAAGTACTACCGTGTTCACAAAGGTGACACCCATAAAGTAAAAGGACATGGATTAGGCCTCAGCTACGTAAAAGAGGTGGTGAAGAGGCATAAAGGAAAAATCAGAGTAATGAGCGAAATAGGAAAAGGCACAACCATTACCCTTGAAATCCCATTGAATGGATAAACATAAGGAACATATTTTGTTGGTGGAGGACGACCAAACCTTGGGGTACTTGTTGAAAGAGTATCTCGGGATGAACAATTTTAAAATCACCCTTTCGACCAATGCGAAGGATGCCCTAAAAGCATTGGACGCCAATCACTTCGATTTAGCCATTCTCGACGTCATGTTGCCCGATCGTGATGGCTTTGACTTAGCGAAGTCCATTCAAAACCAACATCCTTCCCTCCCATTTCTATTTTTAACGGCGAGATCTTTGAAGGTAGATGTTCTTAAAGGGTTTTCTTTGGGGGCCGTTGACTATCTCAAAAAGCCTATTGATGAAGAAGAATTGGTGGTTCGTATTCGTGCCTTGTTAAACCGAATAAAGAATCAAGAAACATCCTCCAGCCCACAGAGCGAATATACTTTAGGAAAGTATACGTTTAATCCCATCAACCAAGAATTGATTATTGATAGCAATAAATTAACCCTCACCAAACGAGAGAGTGAATTGCTTCAATACTTGTTGCAGCATAAAAATAATTTATGCTCTCACAAGGCCATTTTGAATGATCTCTGGGGAAAGAATGATTACTTTAACAAAAAAAGTTTGAATGTATTTATCTCCCACTTACGAAAATACCTGCAGTCCGATACGTCCATCAAAATAGAGAATGTGCACAAACAAGGTTTTATTCTGCGTGTAGATAATTAATGTCTAGAAAGAGTAGTGATACCCTACCGATACGCCAGCAACGGTATCGGTGATGTCTGAAGTGTCCAAACCAAGCAAGAGACGAATACCTCCATACTCCTGCAGGTCATATCCTAAGGATGCCATAGAATACCAGAAGGACATTTCGCCTTGGTCTCTATTTTTATAGCTTCTCAGATGTCGTACGATACTGGTTTTAAATGACCAATTCAATCGATTGACCCTCCCCTGAGCCCCAAAATGATGTACCACAAATCGATTGCTGATTATGGGAGAAAGATTGGGTCCTAACTCTAAATTTCGATCATATAAAACAAATGGAATTCCAATGATATTACCCTCATAGCTCCATCCACTACGATACCCACTATTGGAAAAATAATTATCGGCGCCAGAAGCCGTATCGATACTCTGATTACTAGTATCTACATATTCATAAAGCAATGCCTCAAAAATTTTGTTGTTCGAAGGTTTAAAATGGATGCCCCAAATTCCATCTGGGAAATTTGCCAATCCAGAGCCAGAGCCATCTTCGAAAGGATGCTCGTGATATAAATTCAAAGCCCCCCAAGGTTGCGAGAATTGATACTCCAACAAATACGACCCTAGATGGTTCCCGAGTGCGTTAATCGCCTCTCCCGGAACCGGATCGTCTTCAGGCTGACTCGCAAAAAACACATCCACAAAGGCTCCAAAATCATCTGAAAACTTCCCATACTCTGGAGAGGTTCCTCCCCAAATGGCAAAGTGTTGTACTTTAAAACTTAGAAAATTGTTTGGATTGATCTCATACCCAACTTTCAATCGTTTATAATGTAAATAGGGATCATTAACGTAACGGTCATCATTGAGAAGAAAGTGTCCAATCCCCCAATCTACCACTACCTTATCCCACAAACGAATTGGATTATTAGCTTCCAGTAAAAGGCCTGGTATTGGACGCGCATTTCCTGAAAACAAAAAGTTTTGGGAGGTAGACGAAAGTCCGTTGGTTGGATCCTGATGATTTTGAGACCCAAGGGTAGCTTTTAACCAACTATTTGTGTAATTTATAAAAAACGTTTCTCTCTGAAATTCATCGGGGACTTCATCTCTGTAAAAAAGGCTAATACCAACGTTGAGGCTGGAAGTTTCATTTAAAGAATAGCTTCCCTTCCATGATACCAACCCACTATATTGCGAAAACTCTCCAACTCTGTATTGTGTATTGTGGGTGAGCCAAAAAGGGTTGACCTCTTCAGAACTTAAAATACCCATCACATCCAGATCAAATTCAGACTGTATTTTTTGTCCAAAAATCGGAAGGCTCAAAAAGATTAGCCCAAGTAAAAGTATCCTACCCATTAAATATCCGCTTTATGAACGATTTTTTCTCATTGGAATAGCTATATCCGTATTTGTTTCCATAGCCGAAGTTATTCATGGAAACACCGTTCAAAACGAGCGCTACATTGTTCAATCTTTTGTCTTCAACTGCATCTTTCGGGAATTCCAACAAGCGCTTTTCGGTATAATTAGCTCGAACAACATATAAAGTAACATCTGCCATTTTATTGATGAGGATGGTATCGGCCACTAACATCGAAGGAGCGGTATCTACCACAATAAAATCATAGAGTGTCTTCAATTCTTCAAAGAAATTCTGCGTCCTTTCGAGCATAAGCAATTCCGCAGGATTAGGTGGAATAGCCCCTGAAAGGACAATATCCAAATTCTGATTGTCTGAACTGGCCGTGATAACATCCTGAACGTTTAAGGATTCATCAATGATGTATTCCGTTAGTCCGATATGGTTTTTTTCGTTTTCAGGAATATAGCGATGCAATTGCGGATTTCTAATGTCCGCTCCCACAAGAACAACTTTCTTGCCTGTTAGTGCTACAGTTAAGGCCAAATTGAAGGCCACAAAGGTTTTTCCTTCTCCTTTGATGGTCGACGTTACAAACAAAGTATTGGCCTTATGTTCTTTATCTAATTTACTGATAAATAGGTATTGTAGATTGGTACGGAGAATTCTAAAGGATTCAGCGAGGATACTTCGGTCATTCATTTGAATCAATTCCGATTCATCCCGTTTAAGTTTTGGAACTTCGCCGATTAGGTTAATTCCAGGTAGAGCACGCTCTAAGTCCCTGCGCTCCATTACTTGATTGTTCAATAAATAGCGGGAGTATAAGAACAGAAATGGAATTAACAACCCCGCAAGCCCTGCCCCCAAATAAATTAACGGTTTATTTGGAGCCACAGGCAAAACGCTGGTAATTGCTTCATCCACCACTTTTGCCTTTGGTGCAGTTACTGCCAATGAAATGGAAGCTTCTTCCCTTTGCTGTAGCAAGAACAGATACAATTGCTCCTTGATCATCTGTTGGCGTTCGATCCCTCGGTAAATTTTCTCTTGTGTAGGTACTTTAGTAAGTTTTTGATTCAATGAGGATTCCTGAAAATTGAGCTCCCGCATCGCTATTTTCAATCCTTCTGCCGAATTCTTTAAGCTATTTAAAACATTCGTTCGAATACCCTCTAGCTGTTGATTAATGTTAACAACCACTGGGTTCTTGGCAGTAGAAGTTTTTAGTAATCTATTTCGCTGAAGGATTAATGCATTATAATTGTTGATAGATTGGGAAACTTCCTCACTATCCAAACCGATATTAGAAGGCAATAAGTCATTTGGAGAAGATTTTTCCAAATAATCGACCATGGTATTTGCCAATTCCAACTGGGTATTGATATCGAATTGACGTTTTTCAAATTCACTAGCACTTTGAAGAACCAGTTGTGCCTCTGCTTCTATATCTGTAAGTCGATTATTGCTCTTAAACGTTTCTTTATCACCTTCTACAGAATCCAATTCACGAGTGATAATTTCTAAACGAGAGTCTATGAAATCTGATGTTTTCTTGGCTACTTGTCCCCTATCGTTAATTGCGTCTTTGTTGTACTGATAGATAAGTTCATTAATGAAATCTTCGGCTTTTTCTGGAACCGCAGACTCCAATGAGATTACAACGACATTACTATTTTGAATTTCATTATTGACTTTCAGTCGCTTTTGATAGCTTGATGCCTCCTTTTCTGGATCACGATAAGTGACTAATATTGCTTTCCCAAAATAATTTTCTAACATCTCCTCACTAACTTCAGGTAATACGGTAATTTGACCAAATGACAAGTCTACCTTCTCACCGAATTTATACATTGAGGATTTTTCACTATTTAAAACTTCAAGCTCGAATTCGGTAACTGATTTTGGCGTGATCCGAAGTTGAGGTACTATATGATTCATTGAATCCACAATATTCAAATATCGAAGTACAAAGGGCCTTTTTTTATATAACTCGGTCGTTTTAATCGTACCTATGGATTCGTAAGTAACATTTAAATCGAGTGTATTTATCGCCTCTCCAATAATTCTTCGCGAATTAAATATGGCCAATTCATTTTCAATTTTATTATTTCCAAATCGCCTGAGGATACCTCCCAATTGAGAAAATGCAGCCAATTCGGCTATTCCATTACCTTCTTTTTCATCTTTAATAATAACTGTCGCCTGTGATAAATACGTTGAAGTAGTGTATCTCAAATAAATCTTGGCAGCAATCAGGCTAATTACTACGGCAAGTAAAAATACATACCAAAATCGTGTGTATCGTTCCACATGCTCACGAATGGAAATCTCGTTCTCGTAGGTTGGAATAGGATCTTTCATGTGATTAACGGGTGATGATTATTACTGTACTTAAAACAACCGTAAACAAGGAAAGTAATGCCGGTATATCGGGTATAAATCCAGATTTTTTAACTCCCTTCAATGATGGTTCTACGTATACTACGTCATTTTGTTTTAAGAAATAAAAGGAACTATTAAAAAAATCCGTTTGTGTGAAATCTATTCGTGTCACTTTTTGCTTTCCTCCTTCTTCGCGAATAATCATGATGTCTTTTCGATTTGCATCCGATGTTAAATCACCAGCTAATCCTATTGCTTGCGGCAATGTAACACGCTCATCTTGCACGGTATAAACCCCAGGACTATTTACAGCACCAATGACCGTTACCTTGAAGTTCATAATCCGAACATCAATCACCACATCGGTAATGAATTCAGATAAAGTTGCTTTCAAATGCTTTTCAACCGCTCCTCTAGTTTTGCCTGACACTGCAACATCGCCAAGCACTGGAAATTGGATGTTCCCTTCGGAATTCACTAGATACCCTCGTAATAGTTGGTTTTGATTATTCCCCAGCCCAACTTCTGGCGTTTTCTGAAATGGAGCCACAACCTCTTGATTTAAGGAACTTACCGAAATATAAAGAACATCATTGTTTTCTATAACTGGCTCGAATATCTGTAGGTTTTCCAAATTATTTAATGCTTCTGTATCTTGAAAATATAGAATTTGCTTTTTGGTGGCACAAGAAGTTACAACCAAAGAAATAAGAAGTAGGTAAATTAATTTTCGCATGAAATTGGGTATGGTCTTAACAAATATAAAGTTTCTACAGAAACATTTTCT
>CAZOSF010000019.1:24241-34204 GCA_964582415.1 uncultured Alteromonas sp. | reverse complement strand
TATTCGGAGCTACTTAACGGCAGTTTGAAAGAAGTGGCTACCCTAAGTTATATGTCATCCCATGACGATACAAAATCGTACGACATGGCTCGTGAGAAACCTTATGAAATGGCCAACCGATTGCTATTGGCCCCGGGTGGAGCACAAATTTATTATGGGGATGAATCGGCCAGGCCCTTGATAATTGAAGGAACAACCGGGGATGCTACCCTGCGAAGTTTCATGAACTGGGAAGATATTGCTAATAACAGCGAAACCCAAGCCCTATTAAAGCATTGGCAAAAATTGGGGCAGTTTCGTGCAAAGCATTTTTCTATCGGTGCCGGAGTTCACAAAAAGATTGTCGATACTCCTTACACCTTTGCCAGAACGCTTACAGATGGAGATTATGAGGATAAAGTAATCGTTATCCTAGGAGCTCCTGAAGGGCAGACGGAATTTGTTATCGATGGAATTTTTGTGGAAGGAACAGAACTGCGGGATGCCTACAGTGGGCAAAAAACAGTAGTCCAAAATCACCGCGTAACTATTGTTCCCGAAAACGGAATTCTTCTGCTGGAAGAAGTGAAATAGGTCGTTAAATCATTCCCAAATCAACACACAAACCATTGATTATTATGTAATTTGATAATCAAGAGGGCAACAGAGGACGTGATTTTGTGAAATTCTCAAAATCGAAAACGTTATCGATTGTTTTCTTGTTTGTTATGTAAAATTTAAAATATAATTTTACCCTCAATGAGCACAAAAATTAAAACAATTGCGGTCCTAACAAGCGGGGGTGATGCCCCTGGAATGAACGCTGCCATAAGGGCGGTAGTAAGGGCTGCCTCCTATCATAATTTAGAGTGTATTGGAATTTTCAGAGGCTATCAAGGCCTTGTGGAAGGAGACTTTAAAGATATGGGACCTCGTTCGGTAAAGAACATTATCAACAGAGGAGGTACAATACTGAAATCCGCACGTTCCCAAGATTTCCGTACAAAAGAAGGTAGACAAACGGCCTACGATCATTTGAAGAAGGCAGGTGTTGATGCCCTGGTTGTGATCGGAGGAGATGGAACCTTCACCGGTGCTCACATCTTTAACAAAGAGTTCGACTTCCCAATCGTGGGTATTCCCGGAACGATCGACAATGATATCAATGGAACCGATTATACCATTGGATACGATACAGCTTTGAATACCGTAGTTGAGGCCATCGATAAAATTCGTGATACGGCGAATTCCCATAACCGTTTGTTCCTTGTAGAAGTAATGGGGCGGGATGCAGGTGATATTGCCCTGAATGCGGGTATTGGTGCTGGAGCAGAAGAAATTTTGATTCCGGAACAGAATATGGGGAGAGACCGTTTGGTATCCTCATTGAACCGCGCCAAAAAATCGGGAAAATCATCCAGCATTGTGGTCGTGGCAGAAGGAGATCAAATTGGTAAGAACATATTCGCGTTGGCCGATTACATACGCGAGAATTTAAATGAATATGAGGTGAAAGTGACGGTTTTAGGTCATATTCAAAGGGGAGGGTCCCCAAGTTGTTACGATCGGGTTTTAGCGAGTCGCCTTGGCGTAGGAGCCGTTGACGCCTTACTGGAAGGCAAGCGGGATATCATGATTGGAATCTCACGAAACAAATTAGTACAGGTCCCCTTCAGTGTTGCCATTGAAGGAGATAATGAAATAGATTTAGATTTAATACGAGTAGCAGATATTATATCTGTATAAACCTAAGAATTATGACAAAAATTGGAATTAACGGCTTCGGTCGAATTGGAAGAATTGCGTTTAGAATAGCCGCTAAAAGAGATAATGTAGAGGTGGTTGCCATTAACGATTTGTTGGATGTGGATCACCTTGCCTACCTTTTAAAATATGATTCAGTTCACGGAAAATATGATGGAACCGTAGAGGTGAAGGATGGTCAGTTGGTAGTGGATGGTAAAGTTATCCGTGTTACTGCAGAAAGAAATCCTGAAGATTTGAAATGGGACGCCATCGGTGCGGAAATCGTAATCGATTGCACCGGTATTTTCACCACATTGGACGGAGCATCGGCTCACCTTAAAGCCGGAGCCAGAAAAGTTGTGATTTCTGCTCCATCAAAAGATGCCCCTATGTTCGTTATGGGAGTAAACCACAAGGAAGTAAAGCCTGAAGATACCATTGTGTCGAATGCTTCTTGTACCACCAACTGCTTGGCGCCTCTTGCAAAAGTGATCCATGATAACCTAGGAATCATCGAAGGATTGATGACCACAGTACATGCCACTACCGCTACCCAGTTGACTGTTGATGGACCTTCCCGTAAAGACTATCGTGGGGGCCGTAGTGCCTTGAATAACATTATTCCGGCATCAACAGGAGCTGCCAAAGCAGTGACCAAAGTAATTCCTTCTCTAGAAGGTAAATTGACTGGAATGGCATTCAGAGTACCTACAGCTGATGTTTCCGTGGTTGACTTAACCGTGCGTACCGAGAAGCCAGCCACCTACGAAGAAATCAAACAACTTTTCAAAGTTGCGGCAGAAGGGGAATTTAAAGGAATCATCGACTATGTGGACGACTATGTGGTTTCTCAGGATTTCGTAAGTGATCCTCATACCTGTAACTTCGATGCAGATGCAGGAATCGCCCTAAATGACAATTTCTTTAAACTAGTTGCTTGGTATGACAACGAATTTGGTTATTCGGCTAAATTGATCGACTTAGCCTCTTACGTTGCGAGCATTTAATACAGTATGACGTTAATAGCAGACGGAGGGTCGACCAAGTGCGATTGGATCTTGCTTGGCCATAAGGGGGAAGTATTGTTAAAAACCCGTACAAGGGGTCTTAATCCTGCTGTTATTCCAGTAGATGAACTCTACCAGAGAATTCAGGAAAATGAAGACTTGATGGGCATCCTCGATATTGTGGAAGTATGTGATTTCTATGGGGCAGGGGCCGGAACGAAAACTCCAAACGCAATACTGACCAAAGTACTTCAAAATCTCTTTAAAAATGCTGAAGTAACCGTAAATGAAGATTTGTTGGCGGCTGTCTATGCTGCGACAACGGAACCCGGTATCGTTTGTATTCTGGGAACAGGATCTAATAGCTGTTATTTCGATGGAGAAAAGATTCATTCCAACGTGCCTTCTCTTGGATATATCGTTATGGACGAGGCCAGTGGAAATTATTTTGGAAAGCGACTTTTAAGAGATTACTTCTACCAAAAAATGCCGGAACCATTGATGCGCCAGTTTGAAGAACGTTTCGATTTGGATCCAGATGTAATCAAAATGAATTTGTATCAAAAGCCGAATCCTAACACCTATTTGGCATCATTTGCCGAGTTTATCTTTACCGCTGAAGAGGTGAATGGATATTTCTGGCACCTTATTACTGAAGGGATGCGCCGTTTTATAGAATATCGCGTATTGTGTTATAAAGAAGCGCAAGTCGTTCCAATCCATTTTATTGGTTCTATAGCCCATTTTTCTGAAGAGATGATTCGTAATGCAATGAAACCTTATCATTTGGAATTGGGAAGAATCATTCGCCGCCCCATAGACGGACTTATCGACTACTACAGAGAACATAGACTAAAAGTAAATAACTAGAATGCCAATACCTAAGGTAAATCCAACTCATACCCAAGCCTGGAAACAATTGCAACAGCATTACAGTCAGGTAAAGGAAGGGAAAATGCAGGTCTATTTTGAAGAAAACCCAAAAAGAGCTCAAGAAATGTCGGTTTCTTGGCAAGATTTCTTTTTGGATTATTCGAAAAACAGAATCACTGAAGCTACCTTAGGACATCTGTTGCATCTCGCTCGGGAGGTTCGATTGAAAGAGGCGATAGAAGCCCAATTCAACCTTGAGCGCATCAATGAAACGGAAGATCGCGCCGTAGGGCACACTGCCCTAAGAAATTTTGATGACTTTCCATCGGAGGTTGCGGCTACCTTGGGGAAAATCAAGACCTTCACCCAAAAAGTGATTGGCGGCGATTGGAAAGGCTATACAGGGAAGAGCATTACCCATGTTGTCAATGTAGGAATTGGAGGAAGCGACCTGGGTCCCGATATGGTTTGTGAAGCGCTACGCTACTATAAAAACCACTTGGACATTCGTTTCATTAGTAATGTAGATGGCGACCATGTAATGGAAACCATAAAGGATTTACATCCTGAAACCACCTTGTTTGTGGTGGTTTCAAAAACTTTCACTACACAAGAAACACTTACCAATGCACAAACCATTCGCAAATGGTTTTTAGAGAAAGCGCCAGAGAAGGGCATAGCCCAGCACTTTGTTGCGGTATCTACAAATCTAGAGGCGATTTCTCAGTTTGGAATTGACTCCGAAAATGTTTTTCCCATGTGGGATTGGGTAGGGGGGCGTTTCTCATTATGGAGTGCTGTGGGTTTAACCATTGCACTTTCGGTTGGGTATGATAATTTTGAATCCCTACTTAAAGGAGCCCATGAAATGGACCAACATTTCAGGGATAGCGAATTTTCGGAGAATATACCAGTTTTGCTGGCCCTGTTGTCTGTTTGGTACAATAATTTCTTCGATGCTGAAAGTGAATGCATCGTTCCTTACAGCCAATACCTCACCAAGTTCGTGGCGTATTTGCAGCAGGGAATTATGGAAAGCAATGGAAAAAGTGTTGATAGGAATGCAGCACCTGTCGAGTATCAAACAGGAACCATCGTTTGGGGTAGCACAGGAACCAATGCGCAACATGCTTTTTTTCAACTGATACATCAGGGAACCAAATTGATTCCAACCGACTTTATTGTCTTCAAAAAGTCGCTTTATGGAAATGAGGACCATCAAAATAAATTGTTGGCCAATTGCTTCGCCCAAACAGAAGCCTTGATGCAAGGGACTTTTGGTTCCGAAGTGGAAGACAATTTCAAACGTTTTGAAGGAAACAAGCCGACCAATACCCTGTTAATTGATAAACTTACCCCTAAATCCCTGGGAAGTTTGATTGCCATGTACGAACACAAGCTATTTGTTCAGGGAGTGATTTGGAATATCTTCAGTTACGACCAGTGGGGAGTTGAATTGGGTAAAAGATTGGCCAAAGGAACACTTTCCGCTATCGAAAGGAAGGAAACCGCCCACATTTTAAATAGTTCTACCGCCCAGCTAATCGGAAAAATTTAGTTACTTTAGGTTGAAATATAAGAAATACCATCACATTAATTGATGGTTTTTTGTTTTTCACCTAACGATAAACTAATTAAAATTCCAGCTATGAGCGAAAAAGACAAGAAAATCAGTTTAAACACAGGGATTTCATGGACCAGCCAATATCGTGTGACCCATGCCAGTGAAGCCAAAGCTTTTTTGGTCTCCGTACAAGCATTGAATTCGTTATTGGCAGAGATGGGGAATCCAACCGACCCAGATGTTTGTATTCGTATTTATAAAGGAGTAGACCCAACTTCCAACGAAGAAAAGCTGATTTTAGTTGGCACGGAGCTGGATCGTGAAACGGGCGTGTATCATGACTTACTCCCTAGTGATGGAGAGAGTATCGATGATGGAAATAACCTTTATGATTTCACCCGGGCATGCCCGCCAAAATGTGACCCAGGTAGTCCATTGAATTAATTCCAAGCTATGATTGGATTTATAGGAGATGCCAACCTATGGCTTTCTCTGATACTCGTCGTACTTTATTTTGTGCGCTTCAGGAAATATGGTTGGGACTACAAATATTTTAATTTGTTTCTTTTAAATTACGCTGTTATCACCATTTGCATGTGGTCCTACGTAATTTTAACCGAAGGAGGGAATAACTTATTTTTTTTCCTTCCTTATCTCGTTTTTGAATTCATCACATTGTTATTTTTTTACAGTGAGGTACTTGAGAATAAAAAGATTCGATTTCTGTTACTTCCGGTATTGTTGTTTTTTGCTATTCAGAATGGATTAAATCCTGGATTGATAAATCATTTCAATGAACTGGGAGCTTTTGTGTCGCACTCGGTATTAATTAGCTTATCATTATTTTATATGTATAAGTGTTTGTCTAAAGCCGGCCCCTTTAGCGTCATCAATTTGGGAATCTTTTTATATTTTATTCCTGTAACATTGGTTTTTGTGTTTGGGAATTTTTTAAATAGCGATGAATTTCATCAGCGGTTATCCCTATTATTTAATAATATTCATGACGTAATTTACCTTTTATTTCAAAGTTTAATATTTGTCGAATGGTGGAGGAACTTTTATCGGGTCAAAACGAACTAGCCTTAATTGGATTGGTCACCCTTGCATTCCTAATATTTTTGGGGATTGCGATAGTGGTTTTTTTCATTTTTTCCCGAAAGAAGATCGTCAAAACTGAACTGGAGAAAGCCAATTTAGAGATCGAATATCAAAAAGAACTCCTTCAATCCACCTTGGTCACACAAGAAGAGGAAAGAAAACGCATCGCCCAAGATCTTCATGATGCGATTAGCTCAAAATTGAATGTAGTTTCGTTAAATGCGAATATGCTTGCTGGGGTGGAAGATCCTGAGGAAGTGCAAAAAATTGGTGAAAACATTCGTAAGATAACAGGAACTGTCCTAGAAAATTCTCGACGCATCGCCCATGACCTCTTGCCACCTACCTTAGAGAAATTCGGCTTGCAGGCCGCGCTGGAAGAATTGTGTGAAGAAGTAGATCACACCCAAGCTTTTGAAATACATTCCAATATTGATTATCCCGACGGAAAGCTAACTGAAAAATGTGAACTCCATTTATTCCGTATTGTACAAGAATTATTGAATAATTCTATTAAGCATTCGGGAGCAAAGAACATTGAAGTTGCTTTAACTACTGAAGGAAAGGGCGTATCTTTACACTACAAAGACGACGGTAAAGGATTTGATCTTGAAAAAGCCAGAAAGGCGAAGGGGTTGGGCATGAGTGGTATTGAAAACCGCGCCCAACTATTGGATGCCAAATTGGAAATTTTTTCCGAGCCAAATAAAGGCATAGACGTAACCATAAAATGTAAGGGGAGTCATGAAAATTAAAGTTGTTTTAGCAGACGATGAGGAACTCTTTAGAGTAGGTATGTACCATATTCTCTCCCGGGATGAACTAATTCAAGTAGTACATCAAGCGGGCAATGGGGCGGAATTGTTGGAGTTTCTGGATTCTGCCGTAACCTTACCGGATATCATTATCATGGATATCAAAATGCCCGAATTGAATGGTGTTGAGGCTACGAAAACGATAAGTGTCAAATACCCTTCCATTGGAATTATTGCTCTAACTACCTACAATACCAAACCATTTATTCGGAATATGATCGATGTTGGGGCCAGCGCTTATTTGGTTAAGAACTCCCCAACAGATGAAGTGTTGAAAACTATTAAACAGGTGTATTATAATGGATTTTATTATGATCAGCATGTAATGGAGGCTCTAAAAGCCAAAAAGACCATCAAACATGGTGATCATGTGACCGTTTATGATGAATCTTTTCTTACACAAAGAGAGAAAGAAATCTTAGAACTCATCTGCTTACAACGAACTTCTCAGGAGATAGCGGAAGAATTATATATCAGTAAAAGGACGGTAGAGGTGCACAGAAAGAATCTATTGGAAAAAACAGAAGTGAAGAATTTGGCCGGACTCGTCATTTTTGCCATCAAGAACAATTTGGTGTCCCCTATGATTTTTGAATAAATTTTGTATTTTTCCCTTCAATAACTCCCACTCACTTTATGAAATCTTTCAGCTATGCTTACAAAAGTGTATGGGAGCGCCGTGTTTGGCGTGGACGCTACCACCATTACCGTTGAGGTAAATTGCGATATCGGAGTAGGATATCATCTTGTCGGATTACCAGACAATGCTATTAAAGAAAGTAACTACCGCATTGCGGCTGCGCTTCAGAACAACGGCTTCAAAATTCCCGGCAAAAAAATCACCCTGAACATGGCGCCCGCCGATCTGCGAAAAGAAGGGGCAGCCTACGATTTAACATTGGCCATGGGTATTTTAATGGCAACCGAGCAATTGGAGCCACAAATCGTTCCTTCCGATTATGTCATGATGGGAGAGCTATCGCTGGATGGTACGCTGCAACCCATAAAGGGGGCGCTTCCGATAGCATTAAAAGCCTTGGAGGAGGGATTTAAAGGGATTATCATCCCCAAAAAAAATGCTATGGAAGCGGCGATTGTAGAAGGGCTTGAAGTATTGGGTGCCTCACACATAAATGAAGTAATCGCGTTATTCCTGGGAGAAGATGCCATCGAACCTACTATAGTGAATATCGAAGAAGCCTTCTACAATCAGTTAAATTGTCCAGACATGGATTTTTCCGATGTGAAAGGGCAGGAAAGTATTAAGCGCTGTATGGAAATCGCAGCGGCAGGAGGCCATAATTTATTGCTCATCGGGCCTCCAGGAAGCGGAAAGACGATGCTGGCAAAACGACTCCCAAGTATATTGCCTCCGTTGACCTTGTCGGAAGCCTTGGAAACCACTAAAATACACAGTGTGGCAGGACGAACACTTGATAAAGGAGGAATAATGACGACCCGACCCTTTCGAAGTCCGCATCATACAATAAGCGATGTTGCGCTTGTGGGTGGCGGGCAATACCCTCAACCCGGGGAAATCTCCTTGGCCCACAACGGTGTTTTGTTTCTCGATGAACTCCCTGAATTCAAAAGAGGTGTGCTAGAGGTCATGCGGCAGCCACTGGAAGATCGGGAGGTCACCATATCCCGTGCTAAATTCACCATAACGTATCCTTCCAGTTTTATGTTGGTAGCAAGTATGAACCCCAGTCCGGGAGGGTATTTCAACGATCCTGGGGCTCCTGTAGTTTCTACGACTGCGGAAATGCAGCGCTATTTGAATAAGATTTCGGGTCCCTTGTTGGATCGGATCGACATTCATATAGAAGTTACCCCTGTACCCTTTGAAAAATTAAGTGAGGAGCGAAAAGGCGAACCTAGTGCAATGATTCGTGAACGAGTGACGAAAGCCCGTTCCCGACAGATAAAACGATTTAAGGATTGGCCTCAGATTCATTATAATGCACAGATGGGAGTGAAACAAATTCGTGAATTTTGTATCCTAGGTGAGGAGTCCAAGGAAATGTTGAAAGGCGCCATGGACCGACTCCAACTGTCGGCCAGGGCCTACGATCGAATTCTCAAAGTGGCACGCACTATTGCGGATCTGGACAATTGTGAATCCATTGAGGTGTCGCATCTATCAGAAGCCATTCAATATAGAAGTTTGGATAGGGAAGGATGGTTGGGCTAGTTTCTAATCTAAAAAGGTTTGCTGATTAGTTCCTGGGACTTCCCAATAATTCTGTTCTCCGAAGTAATGTTTCCTTTTGCCTAAATTGATGATATTTGGTTTATTCGACTGTCGGAGCACATTGCGTACAAACGAAACACTGCTTTCCTCGAGGTAAAGTACATACTCTGTCGCGGCATTGGAAAATTTACTATTACTGATAGTAATTCCTCTTGAAAAATCAAAAACCGCAAAGGTCTTGTCAATCCCTTCGAACCACGACTGGTTGATATTGATCGAATAACAGCCGCGAATAGTAAATGCATTTTCACTATGTTCGATGGTACATGTATCGAAATTAATAAGAGAAGTTTGCGGGCCAGGTTTTGTTGCAGCCTCTGGATCTTGTGAGGTACTTTCCAACCAAACATTGGAACCCGTCTTTTCCTCTTCTGGATGCCCTGAAAACGAGCAGTTCAGAAAATTGATTTGTCCGTTTTGGCCAAACATATACAGGGCTACGCTTTCGTTAATACTGTTTCTGTAAACACGAACGTTTTCAAAGGATAGAAATTGATTAACACGATGATTTTTGTTGTTTTCTTCATAATTGGTTCCTCCAATTAAACGAATACCATCGAGTTCGAACTGATCGATAACGATGTTTTTAAATGTGGAAAACCATAAGCCTCCATTGGTGGTAAT
>CAZOSF010000019.1:0-24141 GCA_964582415.1 uncultured Alteromonas sp. | reverse complement strand
GATCGATAACGATGTTTTTAAATGTGGAAAACCATAAGCCTCCATTGGTGGTAATGGCATCAAAATTCAAACAATGCATGGGCGCACGCTGGCTTCTTCCATTTATTTGAACATCACCAAAAAACATCAATTCTTCAATACTAATATGCTGTACAAAACCCTCAGGTAACCGGACCAAACTGCTATTGTATACACCCATTTCATTCGGATAGGGTTTTATAATGGTTCCTCTAAATTCACCTTTTAATGAAACACCATTTCTTAAGATTATCTCTTGGGCGTAATAGGTGCCATTAAAAAAATGTACAACTCCTTGCGGCCTGCTCTTGGCTACAAAATCGATCGCATTCTGAATGGCTCGAGTGTCATCTTTTTGATCGCCACCCAAGGCGCCAAATTGTGAAATCGTGATACGGTCATAGTTGATTCGTCTCCAAAATCCGGGTAGTGCTTTCGATTTAAAATTGATGCCGCCATCGTCTAGTGACGGGTTGGTCTTGTGGGCCTCATAGACAAAGAATCCTCCGCCACGATCTCCCGAGTGATAGTACCCAATCACATAAATAACATCCCCACTCTCAATGGCAACTTCATTAATAAATTTAACATTACGCAATGCTTCTATGTTAGCAACAGAAGGTATGTCGGAAACGTTTTCTGAAATTTTATATTCAGTTGTTACGGTTTTGGCGATAACATTTTCCGTAATGCCAAATTGTGCCAAAAAGAATAATAAAAAAATGGGAAATTTTGTACTCAATATCATGGGTGCAATTTTCTACTAAAATAAGCAAAAGGTTAACTAATAAAATACGAAAGAAAGTACTAAAGAGTATACGCTTCTTTTTTGGAGGCGCGCTCCCTGTTTTTCATGATATAATGGGTTTTATCGAGTGTCTTACTGCGATAACCCAAGAGGTGAAAAAGGTCCTTCGCTAAAAACCGGGCTATTTTTTTATTCACTATTAAGCTTTCTTTAGTAGGATCTCCCCAAGAAATTCCAGGAAGCAGCACCATCAACCGATCTAATTCCTTGTTGCGAACAAATTTTGAAAGCCAAAGGAACAGTTTTGGAATTGGCCGAATGATAAAGAAGCCGTCTTCTCCTTTGCCTTGATATAGAGGCATAAAGATGCGTCCTTTTTTGGGTGCTGTGATCGCCTTTTCGCCCACATCAGCTAATTTCTGTTTTCGGTAAATGCCCTCAAAATTTTCAAATCCAGGAACCATGGAAAAGCCTTTGGAAAAATCGATTGGATGCCGATAGATGATTTCGTAAAACCGATGGTTTTCTTTAGCGTTTTCCCGCAGCACTTTGTAATATTTGTCAAAATCAACCGCCTCCTTAGTGGTGCATCCAGTAAATACTAAGCTCAAAAGGATGAAGGCATAGTGGTTGTCGGTCGACTGGGGATCGGTGTGCTGTCCAGCTTCAAATCCAAAAGCAATATATCCCAATTCGTTGATGTAACTCAAAAGGGGGCCGTCTAGAAATTCTTCAATTCCCAATACATTGGGGACGGGGTATTGCTTAGTGTAACAACGATTTAATAGGCTATCATTGACCGTTAAAAAAGGGATAGTGTTTCCAGAGGTAGTGTGAAGATCGAAAAAATAGAAAGGCCCTTTTTCGTTTTCCAAGATCGAATCAATGGTTTCCAGCAATTCATTTCTTTGACGGGTTTCCACACAAGCTGATTCCGATGTTCTTCCCAACTTTCCTAGCTTCTCCTTGGTGAACATTCTATTTAGGTCTTGATCGATATACCGAACACCTCTTTCAAGAGCTGGAAGGTTTCCAGCAATCGCGTAGATTTTCCCTTTGATGAATTGGGTTTTATCCTCTAAAAATGAAATTGCCTTTTGAAGAGCAAATACTCCACTTGGCTCATTGCCATGGATGCCGCTTACAAACAATAGGGTTGGCCCTGGTTCACTGCCTTCTACAACACCGATGAGCCTCTTTAAAGTAGGTTTTGCTTTGGTACGTTCTTTCTCAGTGCTTATCATAGGGCAATACGTCTTTGATGGTAATGATTCCGATAAGTTCTTCATTGTGGATTACAGGCAAGCATCCAATCTCATTTTTTTTCATTACTGCGATGGCAGCGCTGATAGGCGTGTCTGGAGCAGTTGTTATGATGTCTTCCACCATGATGTCCTTTACAAATCGAGAGGAATCACGAGCACTATTTTTATTTTTCTCCACATGATTCCAAGTTAAAAGGCCACAGAATTTACCTCGGTCATTTTCAACGGGCATATGATGCACGTTTTTCCATTCCATGATGCTAATGGCCAATTCGGCCAAATCCGACTCTTTTACGGTAAGCAAGCGTGTCGTCATGATATGACTCACCCACAGCGTTTGTTCTTTGATCTGTTTATCGGCCGATATTCGAGTCCATTCGTGTACTGGGAGGTTCTTTTTTTGGTTTTTGTACATGGCCCTTGTGAGGAGTCGAAGCGATTGGTCTGTTTTATTTTCTTTCTGAAGGTCCCTGAAATTGCAAATGATCCATTGTGCCCCATTTTTTGTGGCGATTCTGTTTTCAATAACGGAGAGATACTTTTCGCGGTCTTCCTTAGGAATACCGACAGATTCCAATCCACTGTACGCCAATGGAAGCAATTCGGTAGTCAATAATTTTCGTACTGGCATCAATTCATCGTTCCAGGAATGAACCGCTTCTTTTCCATAGCGCGCCGACTTGATAAAATTCGATTTTGCATCTTTAAAATTCATTCTATCCGGCATCGTGTCATATGCTTTCGGACGTCCAACCATTAATCCTACCCAGAAGGCAAAGTTGGCCATTTCATCGATACGCGATGGACCGGAAGGTATATATCGGTTTTCAATACGTAGATGAGGTTTGCCTCCACCCACTCCATAACATGCTCGGTTCCAAGGATAAATCGTGCCACTATGAAGGGCAAGGGCTTTCAATTTCGGAATGCCTCCCTTCTCCAACACCTCCATGGAGTTTTCGTCAATGGGTGTGGCAAGCACCGTTTTATATTGGGAGATGTTTTCTTTGTATATATCAACCACACTTCCATGAGCCCAATCATGGCCGAAGGAAACCCTAGGGAGTTGATCTTTTAAGGCTAAGGAAATATGTCGTGTATCGATGCTTTGTCGGAAGAGGGCAATGCGCGTTTCATTCCATAGTTCACGACCCAATAGCAATGGAGAATTTGTACATGCCGAAAGTGCGGGGCCACTTATGGCTTGTGCCCAATTAAAGCTCGATATGAAATCATCGGGTTCAATCTGAAGATGCATCTGGAAACTTGTATTGCAAGCTTCATAGAGTACAGAATCATGTCGGATGCTCAACTCATCCACGCCCATCAGGTGTAGATAGAAATGAGAACCCCTCATTTTCATCAATTGTTTGTTCAAGATATGATACCGTGGACGATCACATAAATAGTCCAGTTTCAAATGGTTTTGTGATATCGTAGGCAAAATACCGGTGAGAACCACTTTGGAACCATGCTGTTTGGCGATTTCATTGGCTTTCAACAACAAATCTTCTAATTGGCCATCCATCACACGAAAACAATCCCCTTTTAGTTCCAAAGGATCAAGGTTGATTTCCAAATTATATTTTGCTAACTCGGTCGTGAAATGTGGATCGTCGATCGCCGTTAGAATTTCGTCCGAATTACGGGCAGGACGCCAATCCCCGTTAACAAGACAAAATTCCTGTTCAGCTCCAATACGAACAATATTCGATTCAAAGAGTTTATGTTCTAACATATACTCCAAGGACTTGATGTCGGTTAGCAGGTGCTCAATGAATTGAGCGTGAATGACTTCCGATGTTGACGCAATGACTTTGTGTTCACCCATAATGGCCGGAATAGGGCCTTAAGGTCATTAAATTAATATCCCTAAACTATGATTTCCATCAGTTCATTTTTTATGGTTGATATTCCCTTAAAAGGAGTATTTAACACTACTTTAAGCTTTAATGGGATTTGGCCGTAGTATCTTTAGGGCTTATTAAAACTGACGAACTATGTTTACTAAAAAATTCTTTAAAATCTTCTGGGTTTTTGCCCTCGCGATGGTCATAATTTCTTGTCAATCCGAAAAAAAGACCGAAGAAGATAGTGCCGAATTATCCCTTGAATTTGAAAAATATGAATTGAAAAATGGCTTGGATGTGGTTTTACACCAAGACAAAAGCGACCCAATCGTATCCGTTGCGATTCAATATGGGGTAGGTTCAAATCGTGAAAAAACAGGAAGAACAGGTTTTGCACACCTTTTTGAACACATGCTTTTCCAAGAATCGGAAAACGTACCCCAAGATCAATTCTTCAAAAAAATACAAGATGCTGGAGGAACCCTAAATGGTGGTACATGGAAAGACGGAACTATTTATTATGAAGTTGTGCCGAAGAATGCCATGGAGATGGTGCTATGGCTAGAGAGTGACCGAATGGGCTACTTGATCAATACGGTTACAGAAAGCGCTTTCTACAATCAACAGGAGGTGGTTCAAAACGAGAAAAGACAGCGGGTAGATAATCGCCCTTATGGTCATACAGGCTGGGTAATCGATAAAAACATTTATCCGGAAGGACATCCATATAACTGGCAAGTGATTGGTGAATTGGTCGACTTACAAAATGCAACCGTTGAAGATGTACGTGAATTCTATGACAGATTCTATGGCCCTAACAATGCTACCTTGGTATTGGCTGGAGATTTCGATAAAGAAGAAGCTAAAGCGCTTATCGAAAAGTATTTTGGAGAGATCGATCGTCGCCAAGAAGTAAGCCCATTGGAACCAATGCCGGTGACCATAAGCGAAACCAAGCGATTATATCATGAGGATAACTTTGCTCAGGCCCCACAGTTGAACATGGTTTGGCCTACAATTCAGCAATATACCGACGATGCTTATGCTTTAGATTTCCTTGCTGAAATACTATCAAGTGGCAAAAAAGCCCCCCTATATCGTGTATTGGTTAAAGATAAAGAATTGACTTCCCAACCAAGGGCATATAGCAGTGCTCAAGAGATCGCTGGGGATTTCCAAATTCAGATTACAGCGAACGATGGTGTTGATTTGGACGATGTTGAAAAGGGAATATTCGAAGCCTTCGCTCTTTTTGAGAAGGAAGGTGTTTCCGATAAAGATATCGAAAGAATCAAAGCAGGATTGGAAACCAATTTCTACAATGGAATAAGTAGCGTTCTCGGGAAATCATTTCAGTTGGCACAATACAATGTGTTTGCCGGCGATCCTGGATTTATCAAAACCGATATTGAAAATATTAAAAAGGTTACAAAGGAAGACGTTCTCCGTGTTTATGAGAAGTATATCAAGGACAAGCCTTATGTAATTACGAGTTTTGTCCCCAAAGGTAAGCTGGAGTTGATTGCCGAAAATTCAGTTAAAGCCCCTGTGGTGGAAGAAGAAATTAAGGAGAATGTAGAAAAGAAAGTGGTAGATTCGAGTGAAGAAATCGCGAAGACACCAAGTAATTTTGATCGTTCAGTTGAGCCTGCTCAGGGTCCTGCTCCAGAACTAAAAATACCATCATCATGGACCGCCAACCTATCTAATGGGATGGAGGTTTATGGAATCGAGCAAAATGAAATTCCTACCGTTAATTTCAGTATCGTAATTGAAGGAGGGCATTTATTGGACAGTAAAGAGAAAAACGGTGTAGCAAACTTGGTAACAGATATCATGATGGAGGGGACCGCGACTAAAACACCAGCAGAGTTGGAAGAGGCAATCGAATTACTAGGTGCCAATATTTCTATGTACACCTCCGATGAATCCATTACCATTCAGGTAAATACGCTTACCCGAAATTTTGATGAAACATTAAAGTTAGTTGAAGAAATCTTGCTTCAGCCGAGGTGGGATGTTGAGGAATTAGCACGGATCAAAAAGGCAACAATAAATCAGATAAAACGTTCAGCTGCGAATCCAAACATTGTTGCCAGCAATGTTTATAATAAACTTTTATATGGGGAAGACCATATTTTTAGTTATCCTACCATAGGAACCGAAGAATCCGTTGAAGCTATTGGAATGGAGGATCTACAAGCTTTTTATAATGCGAATTTCTCTCCCTCAGTTGCAACGTTCCATGTGGTTGGGAAAATTGATCAAAATACGGTTTTGAACTCTTTGAAACGTTTAGAACAAAATTGGGCAGCCAAGGAGGTGACCATTCCAACCTATGAAATTGCCAACAATCGTGACAAAGCATCCCTTTATTTTGTGGATATACCAAATGCCAAACAATCTGTAATCAATATTGGTTACATCGGCTTGCCAAGGACGCATCCCGATTTTTATCCAGTTGAGGTGATGAACTATAAATTGGGAGGTTCATTCAGTGGTAACGTTAATTTGGTGCTTCGGGAAGAGAAAGGGTATACCTATGGGGCCCGTACTTCCTTCAGTGGAGGAAAAGTTCCCGGTACATTCACTGCCTCATCGAGTGTTAGAACCAATACAACGGGAGAATCGGTAGCGATTTTTAAAGAGGAAATAGCGAAATATAAGGAAGGTATTTCTGAAGAAGATCTTGAGTTTACCAAAAATGCTTTGATTAAATCGAACGCCAGACGCTTTGAAACCCAATTTGCATTATTGGGTATGTTACAGGAACGAAGCGCTTACGATTTGCCAGCAAACTATATTGAAAATGAGGAAGCAGTTATACGCAATATGACCCTCGAACAGCATAAAGAATTGGCGAATAAATATTTGGACGAATCCAAGATGGCCTATTTGGTTGTTGGGGATGCAACTACCCAATATCCTCAATTCAAAAACATGGGCTTCGATGAAGTGATGCTAGTGGATAAGGATGCAGAAGAAGTTGAGCTAGAAACGGTAAAACAATAATTAGTTTTTTAAACAATTAGAAGAAGGGGGTGCTGTTGCACCCCCTTTTTATTTAGGATTGACCGAGTTCCACAAGGTATCGTCAGGTGGTGACGCTATAATGTGTAAAGGCTCTTTTTGAACAGGATGCATTAATTTCAGTTCACGGGCATGTAAATGAATGCTGCCGTCCTCATTACTTCTATCGAAACCATATTTCAAATCACCTTTAATAGGGCATCCAATAGTAGCCAATTGCGCCCGAATCTGGTGGTGACGGCCTGTTTCCAAGACAATCTCCAATAAGAAGTAGGATTTTAACTCTTGAAGGATGCGGTAGCTTAAAATCGCTTTCTTACTATTGGGTACTTCCTTGGGGTAGCCATACGATTTGTTTTGTTTAGGGTTCCTTACAAGATAGTGTATCAGCCTATCTTCCTGTTTCGGAGGACAATGCTTCACCATGGCCCAATAGATTTTTTCCGTATCCCTTTCGGCAAACTGTTTATTCAGACGGGTCAACGCCTTCGACGTCCTAGCAAATACAACAATACCGCTTGTAGGACGATCCAAGCGATGCACGACCCCAAGAAAAACATTTCCTGGTTTGTTGTATTTGTTGCCGATATATTCCTTTACGATTTCAGAAAGGGGAGTATCTCCTGTTCGATCCCCCTGAACGATATCTCCGGGGCGCTTATTCACGACCAATAGATGGTTGTCCTCATAGAGAACTTCTAAATTTTTCGCCGTGCTTTTCAAAATGGGAATGGATTGCTACTAGTATTGTTCGTTTTCGTTCGGGAAATCACCACTTTTTACATCGGCAACATAACTTGAAAACGCTTTATTCATTTCATGATATAGGTCCAGGTATCTGCGTAAAAATCGTGGATTGAATTCATGAGTCATACCCAACATGTCGTGCATCACCAAAACTTGTCCATCCACCCCCGAACCTGCACCAATACCAATAATAGGAATACTCAGGTTCTTTGCCACTTTTTCCGCCAATTTTGCAGGCACCTTTTCCAAAACTATTGCAAAGCAACCTACCTTCTCCAGTAATTTGGCATCATGAATTAATTTTTCTGCTTCCGCTTCTTCCTTCGCACGCACGGTATAAGTCCCAAACTTGTAGATTGACTGAGGGGTTAAGCCCAAGTGTCCCATTACGGGAATTCCCGCGTTCAAAATACGTTTGATGGATTCTTTAATTTCTTTTCCACCTTCCAACTTTACCGCATGGGCGCCACTTTCTTTCATTATTCGAATGGCCGATCGCAATGCTTCCCTTGGGTCACTTTGATACGTTCCAAAAGGTAGGTCTACTACCACCAAAGCTCTATCAACAGCTCGAATAACAGAGGAAGCATGGTAGATCATTTGATCTAAAGTGATAGGAAGGGTAGTCTCATGTCCGGCCATTACATTGGAGGCCGAATCACCTACCAAGATCACGTCCATACCCGCGCTATCCACAATTTTTGCCATGGTATAATCATAGGCAGTGAGCATGGCAATTTTCTCTCCCTTCTGTTTCATATCTACCAAAGTTTTGGTAGTGATGCGCTTGTATTCGTTCTTGGCCGTAGACATACTGTAACAAATTGGATGGTAAAAGTACTAATTTAGAAGTTTAATTCGAATTTACTCCTATGAAGTTTCTGATCTCCCTAGCCCTCATCGCGGTTACAACCAATACTATTGCTCAAAGGGAATTTACTAAGTCGGATGCCCAAAATGTTATCGATACCTTTTTTAAGGGGTTTCATAAAGGGGATACTGCCCTAATGAAAACAGTGATGATTAAGGAATTGCCCACTCAGACAGTGTTTACCGATAGGGAAGGAAACAATCGTGTTGTTGATGGTTCCGTGCAACAATTTATAGAAGCAATTGCCAACCGACCTAAAGATCAGGTATGGGAAGAAAAGCTATTGGGTTATGAAATTCAAATTGATGGTAACCTAGCACATGTTTGGACGCCCTATGAATTTTGGTTGAACGGCAATTTCAGCCATTGTGGCGCCAATGCATTCACCCTCGGAAAAACAAATGAAGGCTGGAAGATTCTGCATCTTATCGATTCCCGTAGGCGGGAGGGATGCAGTCATTAGCAATCGCTGAGGTTCACCTGAACTGCCAAGCCGCCTTCACTGGTCTCTTTGTACTTTGACGCCATATCTTTGGCGGTTTCCCACATAGTAGCAATCACCTTGTCTAAGGGAACTTTCGCTTTTTTCGGGTCAGAATCCAAAGCCATTTCACAGGCATTGATAGCCTTTATGGCTCCCATGGCATTTCGCTCGATACAAGGCACTTGTACCAAACCGGCAATCGGGTCACAGGTAAGCCCTAAATGATGTTCCATGGCAATTTCCGCAGCCATCAATACCTGTTCGGCCGTTCCTCCCATTAATTCGGTTAAGGCTCCAGCCGCCATCGCCGAGGATACACCAATTTCTGCTTGGCAACCCCCTAATGCGGCACTGATGGTAGCTCCCTTTTTGAAGATGCTGCCAATTTCTCCAGCGACGAGTAAAAACTTCCGAACATCGTCAAAATTTGCATCGTGATTCTCGATGACCATATAATACATCATTACCGCAGGAATTACTCCGGCACTTCCGTTAGTTGGGGCTGTAACCACGCGACCTAATGAGGCGTTCACCTCATTTACCGCTAAGGCGAAACAAGAAACCCATTTTAGTATCTGCCTGAATTTCACTTCAGTACACCTAATTGCTTCAATCCATTCTTCAGGTGTTAGATAGGGGGTGTCACCGATAAGATTGTTATGAATTTGAGCCGCACGGCGTTGCACATTGAGTCCGCCAGGAAGCACCCCATCCGTATGACAACCTGTGAACATGGATTCCAACATTACCTTCCATATTTGGTGGAGGCCATCATTGATTTCTTCCTCTGTGCGTAATGATAGCTCATTCTGTAGCACAATTTCACTAACCGATTTACCTTCCTTTTCGCAATAGGCCAATAATTCGTTTGCCTTTTCAATGGGATATGGGAAATGATTGAAGAGTTCTATTTTTCGTTTGGAACGACTGCGCTCTTTTTGAACCACAAAACCGCCTCCTATGGAATAATAGGTTTCCGAAACTTTTTTCCCGCTTTTAAGCAGGGCTTGAAACGTCATTCCATTGGGGTGGAATTCTAGAAACTTTCGGTGGAAACAAATGTTTTCGTGCATTTTAAAAGGAATCGGTAACTCCCCATTGAATAAAATGCGCTCTTGGTTCACTACTTCCTCTATATAGGTTGGGATAGCTTCCGTTGGAAATACTACGGGGTCGGTTCCCATCAAACCCATGGCAACAGCAATATCGGTGGCATGTCCTTTTCCTGTTAGGGAAAGGGATCCATAAAGGTTTACTTGTACCTGTGTTACTTGATCGAAGCATCCTTTCTTTTTCAAGGTTTGTATCCAGCGAAGGGCAGCACGCCAAGGCCCCAAGGTGTGGGAACTTGACGGACCTACACCTATCTTTAACATGTCGAAGACACTGATGCTTTCAATCTTTCGATTCATGTCGCAAAGATAGTATTCGGTGGGACGTATTTTTCTTTCCCTTGAAAAAAATTATTGTCTACGATTGGCTAAGAGGGGTGGGGGTTCCCCATTGAATGGATTCCATCGGCCAATGCTTTTGGCCTCCATTGCCACGGCTCGTGTTACGGCCCGGTCGCCATAACGCTCCCGAAGCTTGTCCATGGCCTGGTAGAGGTTGATAATTTTATCGTCATCTTCAAAAAGATCGATTTGGTACCCGCCTTCTACCAAATGACTGAATTTCACACCTACCAGTCGGACCAACATCCTACGCTGGTATAATTTTTTGTAGAGTTCCATGACCACAGGAATGATCTTATGGTCGGCAGAGGTATAAGGAATGCGCTTCTGTTGGGTGTAGGTCTGAAAATCGGAATAGCGAATTTTAAAGGTGACACAGGCCGTTACCTTATTGCCCCTTCGCAGTTGATACACCAGATTTTCGGCCATAGCGATGATAATGCCCTCGAGTTTTTTAACGTCGGTAGTATCCTTGTCGAAGGTACGTTCGGTAGAAATAGATTTTCGTTCGGAATATTGCACTACGGGACTGTTATCGATGCCATTGGCCTTCTTCCAGATCGATTTGCCATTCATTCCAAACACCTTCACCATCATTTCCATGGGCATCTCCTGAACGGTTTTGATGCGTTTGATTCCTAGGTCGCAGAGTTGTTTATAGGTAACCTTCCCCACCATAGGGATTTTGGATACCGAAAGCGGGGAGAGAAAGGGTTTTTCGGTGCCTTTATCCACAAAAATTTTATTGTTGGGCTTGGCTTCTCCTGTAGCGATTTTAGATACGGTTTTGTTTATGGATAAGCCGAAGGAGATGGGCAGTCCGGTTTCCTTGATGATGCGCTCTCGCAATTCGGAAGAGAGCTGATGGCATCCAAAAAAGCGGTCCATTCCCGTAAGGTCGATATAAAATTCATCCACCGAAGTCTTTTCATATACGGGAACACTTTCCTTGATGATTTCGGTTACCATATTAGAGAACTTGCTATAGGTCCCTGAATTCCCTCGTACTACGATAGCCTCTGGGCACAGTTGTTTGGCCAACCGCATGGGCATGGCCGAATGAATGCCAAACTTACGGGCTTCATAGCTGCAGGAAGCTACCACACCGCGATCGGAAGTTCCCCCAATGAGCACGGGTTTTCCTTCCAGTCGGCTATCCAGCAGGCGCTCACAGGAGACAAAGAAGGTATCCAAATCCATGTGTACGATATGGCGGTCCCTACTACTCTGCATTTTTATAGCGTTTTCCGTGAATTCGTGTTTGAACGGCCCCTTCCGCATACCGTGGATCCTCTACGATGGGGAGTAGTTCCATGGAGGATACCTCGAGGGTAATACAATCGAATTCTTCCATAACCTTGCCGGTAATCCGATAGATTCCCTTGCCCCTAAAACGGTATTTTTGGGCAACAGGGGGGAAGTGTACCGTATCGATAAAATCGCCATCAAAATCCAGAAACGTTCCGAAATACATGCGTTCCCCTTTGGAGGTTCTTGTATTTTTTGTGGTTACCAAATAACCTTTGACAGTAACGGTTTCTCCTACGTGCTTGATAAGATCCCTAGCCCGTAGATCGACCTCATCTTCTTCCCGAAGCAGTAAAAAAGGATGGCAGAGCGGATAGCCTAAAAGCTCCATTTCATCGAAGGCGTCTTCCAAAACGCTTTGGGAGAGGTTCGGGGTCTTATAATCGATGCGCGGTGAACGAAACAACTGGGGTTGATGTTCCTCCAAGTTTGTTTTTTGGATTTTCATGTGGGCTTCCCAAAGGAGTTCACGTTTGTTCCTTTTTGTAAAGCGGAAGGCATTCACCTTAATTAAAATGGAAATTTGTTCAATGGAAATAGGTACCCTTTCCAAAAAATCATCCAGACTTAGAAATTTACCTTGATAGTTTCGTGCCTTCAAGATGCGCTTGACGGTCTGTGTTTCCAGAGCATATAAAAATCCAAGTCCTAAATAGATATCCTTCCCAAAAATTTTGGTTTCTGCTGTACTGGTGTTGACGCAGGGGGGTAAGATATTACCTCCTTGCATTCGCGCCTCATGCACATAGAATTCGGGACGGTAGAATCCCCCGCCGTTGTTCAGGGTGGCTACCATGTATTCCAGTGGATAATAGGCTTTCAGAAAAAGACTTTGATAGCTTTCTACGGCATAGGAAGCCGAATGTCCCTTCGCAAAGGCATAGCCGGCGAAACTTTCAATTTGCCGCCAGATTTCGGTTACTAATTCTAGGGGCTTCCCTGCCTTTTTACAGTTGTCGAAAAATTGGTCCTTTACCTTGGCGAATTCTTCCCGAGAGCGGAACTTGCCCGACATCCCTCGCCGTAGCATGTCGGCTTCCCCTAGGGTAAGTCCGCCAAAATAGTGGGCTACCTTAATCACATCTTCCTGATAGACCATCACCCCGTAGGTCTCGGGCATGATATCCATCAGAACGGGATGGGCATCTTGGCGGCGTTCGGGGAAGCGGTAGCGTAAAATATACTCTCGCATCATTCCCGATTGGGAAACCCCGGGACGAATCACCGAACTGGCAGCCACCAACCCTAGGTAGTTGTCTACCTGCAGTTTGCGTAGCAGCATGCGCATGGCGGGCGATTCTACGTAGAAGCAGCCAATAGCCTTGGCGTTTTTCAGGAGATAATTGATATGCTCATCTTCCTTAAAACGGCGAATGTCATGGATATCGAAAGAAGCATCTGGATTATTTTGGTGGGCAATGGTTACGGCATCCTTGATTTTTCCCAAGCCACGCTGACTCAAAATATCGAACTTATATAGGCCGATATCCTCTGCCACGACCATATCGAATTGGGTGGTGGGAAATCCTTTCGGAGGTAAGAAGGTGGCTGTGTAGTGATGGATGGGCTTTTCAGAAATAATTATACCGCTGGCATGAATGCCCAAATAGTTTGGAAATCCCTGAATGCGTTGGCTATAGGTAAGTACCAAACGGGAAAGCTGATCCAACTGTTCCCATTGAAAATCACCCTGGGAGAGCTTGTCGATCTCCTCTTTCGGAAGTCCGAACACCTTGCCCAATTCACGAACGGCTGCCCGATGTTTGAAGGTGTTGTAAACGGTAAGCAGGGCGGTGTGTTTAAAGCGTTTGAAAATGAATTCCGTAACATCGTCCCGATCGGCCCAGGAAAAGTCGATATCGAAATCGGGCGGATTCTTTCTGTAGAGGTTGATAAACCTTTCGAAATAGAGATCCAATTCGATGGGATCTACATCGGTAATTCGCAATAGGTAGGCCACAATGCTATTGGCACCACTGCCACGTCCAACATAAAAATAACCCTTGTTTCGGGCATATTTCACGATTTTCCAATTGATAAGGAAATAGGAGATAAAGCCTTTTTGCCGAATGATTTCCAGTTCCTTTTCGATGCGTATAAGGATAGGGGGCTCAGGGTTTTCTCCATAGCGATATTCGAGTCCGTCGTACGTAAGCTTCCGCAACAACCGTGCGTCTAAATCTTCGTTCCCGGTATAGCAGCGTTGATTGTTGGGCGTTCCTGCATCGAAGTCGAATTCGATGGAACAGCTCTCTAGCAGGGATTGTGCATTCTCCAAGAGATAGGGGAATTCTCGGAAGGCTTCTTTCAAATGGGAAGGGGGTTCAAGAACATCTTCGGGTTGTCCCTGTTCCGATTCCGGTAATTTGCTGAGCAAGGTATTATTATCGATTGCCCGAAGCAATCGGTGGGTATTGAACCCTTTTCTGTTTTGAAACGAAAGGGTATAAAGGGCTACTAGTTTTTCGGGATGCTGTCGCCATGGGGAAAACTTTAATTTGTTCAGGTCTTGGGCTTTAATCCCTAGGTATTCATTTTCCTTGAGGGGGAAATAAGCCTGTCCCCTAAAAGGATAAATCACAAAAGTATGATTGAGGGAAGCCGCCCGGTTAGGAATCGCTTTTTGCTCCATTAAAAAGGGGGAGAGGTAGTCGTTGATTTGCTGAAAGCCCAGCCGGTTTTCTGCCAATAGGATGAACTGTTGTTGGGCACCATTCCTGAAATCGACCCCGAAGCACACTTTCAAATCGAATTCGGGGGCCATACGAAGAATTTCCCAACAGGCAGAAGTGGTGTTGATATCGGTTAAGGCAAAGTGTCGAACCCCCAGTTTTTGCAGTTGCCCCAAAAGCTCCCTGGGGGCAAGGGTGCCGTATCGAAGACTGTAGTATGTATGGGTATTCAAATACATATTGGAAATATTCCAAAATTATGGAAATATTCCAAAAAATAATTATTTGTTTCCTTTTTTTTTAGCGGAGGGAAATCTATTTTTTTGAATCTTCTTAAGAAACTAAGCGCATAGATTATTGTACTTTTACAAAAAACGCATCTATGCAGGAAATCAACATGGCGACCTTAGTGCTTATCGCCGCCAACGTAGTCATTTCACTCAAGGGCTTCAACGACTTTTCTTTCTTCGAAAAATACAAATTCAATATAGCGGGTATCCGCAGGGGAGAACAAATACGCATGTTCAGTTCGGGGTTTCTTCATGTAGATTTTACTCACCTTCTTTTTAATATGCTTACCCTTTATTTCTTTGCCAATGTGGTCATCGTCAATGTAGGGGTAGTAAAATTCTTGATTATCTATCTCATGAGTTTGGTAGTGGGAAACCTGCTTTCCTTTCTCATGCATAAGGATGAATTCCATTACAGTGCTGTCGGGGCCAGTGGTGCCGTTATGGGAGTGCTATATTCTGCAATTCTGTTTTATCCAGATATGGGACTGTATTTATTCTTCATTCCGATTCCCATACCTGCTTGGCTTTTCGGTATCGCCTACTTAGGTTATTCTATCTACGGAATGAAGAAGCAACTGGGAAATATTGGTCATGACGCCCACTTCGGTGGAGCCATTGCGGGATATATTCTCACCCTGGGATTCGTTCCGGAGCTTTTGCAGGCACATCTATGGATTGTCATTTTATTGGCTATTCCCATTTTGGTATTGTTTGTGCTATATAAAACAGGAAAACTTTAATAAAGAAAACGATGAAAACCATTGCTACTGCCATAATCTTATTCTCCATGACTATGAATGCTCAACAACTGCCCAAACCTTCCGTAGATGTAAGCGGGGAAGGTATGATAAAAGTAATTCCAGACGAGGCCACAATTTCGGTGCAGGTGGAGCACAGTGGTGCCGATGCTCGATCTGTTCAAAACCAAACCGACGCTAGCATTGGTGAGGTATTGAAGTTCTTAAACAAAAAAGGGATTGACAAGAAAGACATTCGAACCCAACACATTCAACTCAACAAGAATTACGACTATCAAACCAAGACATATAGCTATGTCGCTAACCAAAGTCTGGAAATTCACCTTCGCGACCTAAACACCTATACTTCCATTATGAATGGATTGCTGGATACGGGAATCAATCGTATTTCGGGAATTTCCTTCGATGCTTCCAATAGGGCAGATTTGGAGCGGGAAGCACGAATAAAGGCCATTCAGAATGCAAAGGAAAAAGCCCAGCTTTATGCAACTACCCTAGGTCAGTCCATTGGAAAAGCCCTACATATCAGTGAATTTCAATCACAGGTTACCCCAGGCCCTATGCTTCGTTCGGCTATGGCCATGGACGAGGTAGTGGGAGGACCAACAATGGCTCCCGGAGAAATGGAAATTCGCGTAAGAATAAATGTGAGTTTCGAACTGCTTTAATCCAAAAGTTGGGAAATACGCTGCTCGAGAGCAGGGCCTCGTAAATTTTTACCGATAATTTTGCCTTCAGAATCTAATAGGAATGTGGCTGGAATACTGCGAACGTTGTATTGTTCAGCAATCGGATCTTGCCAGAACTGAAGGTTAGATACATGGTACCAATTCATGTTGTCATCCTCAATGGCTTGTATCCATCGATCTTGTTGTCCTGGTTTATCCAAGGAAACACTGATGATATTTAGTCCTTTTTCATGATATTTTTCATAGACCTTCACCACATTCGGATTTTCCAACCTACAGGGTCGGCACCAAGAAGCCCAGAAATCGATGATGGTATATTTCCCCAAAACATCTTTTAAGGCGAGGTCTTCACCGGTTGGGGTTTTTGCTGAAAATTCGGGAGCCATTCCTCCAATCTCGGCACGCTTTGCACTGGCTATTCTTTTTTCCAAAGCGATTGCCAAACTGTGTTGCTTCATCTTCGGACTTAACGCGGCGATTACTTCTTCAGCTTCAGGACCTGAAAGTTGCCCTTTTGAATGAAGCTCTGTGGCTAACATAAGTCCGAACAACGAATTTTTATTATCAAAAATATAGGATTTCTTGTACTCCTGCTCTTCGGCCATCAATCCCATATTCTGATTTTTTAGATTCTCTGCCAACAAGCCATCTTGCTCACGCTGTGCCTTCTGAAAGGCTTGGCTCAATGCAACCTTCTCTTGGGAAAAATTTCGAATCGTTGAAATATATTCTTTGTACAATTCATTTTCCTTTCCACCTTGCACAAAGGAGGAGCCAATGCTGTCCTTATAGATTTGTGCATTTAGATCTTCGTTTTCAACAAAAAACAAGACATTTCCATTGATCCCATCCACTTTTAGATATTGCAATTGAATAGCGTCCCGAAATGGATAGGTAGCTGCAAAACTTCCGTTATTCACCACCAAGGTATCCTTGGCTACCCCCGAATTGGAATCGTCTACTTCAAATAGATAGAGTTGCGTGCCATCGGCAAGCCCTGGTGCAGTTCCCGATAGATTGTATTCGGTTTTCTCCTGACAGGATAGCAAGGTAAGTGTAATGATTGTTACTAAAATTCGTCTCATTTTATGTTTAATTTGCACGCAAAAATACGGGTATTTTCCAAGAACCACAGTCAGGAAAGTACCAAAAAACTGTTAAGAACTAGGGTGCCATTTGTTAATAGGCTATCTTTATGAAGCCTCGAAGTGTAGCTAAATGATCAAAATGAAGGAAAGACAATCGCCACTAAAAATAAAAATCGGATTCAAAAAGCTTTTTGAGTCGTACAGAAATCGTTTGAATTCGAACATTCCTGCTGTGGCTGAACGAGCCAAAGCCGTCTTGGCAATCGAACAAGAATATCCCGAACTATCAAAAGGGGTTGAAAAGAAAACGGATTTAGACCGTTTGAGTGAACCCATTCACTTTGTGCTTCAAGACCTTTTTCCTGATGTTCTTACCGATAATGAAATAAAAATCGCAACAGCACCTTTTCAAGAAAAGGTACTGAGAGCCAGTAGAAGATATCAAAACATTCGACAAACTGCAGGCAATGATTTTAAAATGGAGCTTACCGATTTTAATGATTCGGAGTATTACATCATGGCATGCAATATTATTTTGAGTCAGTATTATGGATATCATGCCGACTTCAAAAGACCTTTTTACTACCAAATTCCTATGAATAACTCTCTGATAAAAAGTTATCGGGTGTTGTATAACGGAGATTTTGTAGATATCGAAAAGGGCCCTGGCGCAAAGGAGATCACTAGGGATGATTTGGCCGAACTTCTGGATAACTTCTCAAATATCGAGTTGTGGAAAGAGAAATTTCCACCGGGATCATGGATTTTCAATGGTTTTGTAATAGCCAACATGTATGATGCTACCACAGAACTGGCTGTTTCTGAATTCAAGGAAGACTTATTAGGATTGGAAGCGGGAAATGAAAACATCATCAATCGATTCCGAAGCACTATGCAATCGGTATATGGTCTCTCGGATATTTCGGTTGGATTTTCCATGTATGAAAAAGAAGAAAAGACCTTAGTCAATCCGGGAAAAGCGGCAAAATTCAAAAGCTTCCTACTGGAAAATGAAGAATGTGCCGATTGCCACGCCGCCTTGTGTGAACATTCCTATTCAGTTTTATTTGAAGAACAGAACGTTTTGGCACTTTCCAATATCGAAAGATCACTACGGCAAAATCCAGAGAATACACTTATCAAACAACTTCACGCAAAAGGAGTGGGGAGTATTATTTTGGCTCCATTGGTTTCCAACGGGGAAATGCTGGGTATTCTCGAGATTGCTTCTCCAAACGTAGAAGACCTCAATTCTATAAACGCTCAAAAATTATCCGATTTTCTTCCGTTTCTGGTAGAAACGGTACAACGAGAGGTGGTTAAGAAACAGAATCAAATCGATTTGCTCATTCAAAATGAATGTACTTCAGTGCATAATAGCGTTTATTGGAGATTCCGACAGGAAGCAAAGCGTGTTTTGAATTTGCAACGTGAAGGGCTTCCAGCCAGTTTCCGAGAGGTAGTTTTTGAAGGGGTTTATCCACTTTTCGGACAAATGGATATAAAGGGTTCCTCTGAAGCCAGAAATCATGCTACCCAACGTGATTTAGAGTTGCAGCTTCGACTGGTAAAACGAATTTTAAAAAGCATTCATCAAGAGGAGCCACTTCCTATCTATGAGCAATTGATCTTCACTACCGATACATTTTTGAATGAAATAGAGGAGGTTTTGGAAGTGGATAGTGAACGAAAGGTATTGAACTTTCTTCAAAATGATATTCTTCCCCTTTATGAACATTTAGTAAAAGGAGGGGAGCGAATGAAAGCACTCATCGATAGTTATTATGAGAAAATCGATGCCTCGAAAGGATTTGTTTATAAACACCGAAAAGACTATGATGAATCGGTGTACCAAGTAAATAAAACTCTTGCTGGATTGTTGGATAAAAAGCAGCAAGAGGCTCAAGCGATGTATCCGCACTATTACGAACGGTTCAAAACCGATGGGGTAGAACACAATATGTATATTGGAGAAGCCATTACACGAGAGGAGAGTTTCAATAAGATTTATCTCTACAATTTGCGCTTGTGGCAGCTACAGGTTATGTGTGAGATGGAAAATGCTTTCTATCGCATGAAAAAAGAGCTTCCGGTGGCAATGGAGATTGCCTCTATGATTTTGGTGTTCAACAATGCCCTGTCGTTGCGCTTTCGCATGGATGAAAAACGTTTCGATGTAGATGGAACCTATAATGCTCGGTACGAGGTAGTTAAAAAGCGCGTTGACAAAGCCTTTATTAAAGGTACCGAGGAACGTCTTACCCAACCCGGTAAGTTGGTAATTGTTTATTCTCAGGATGAAGATGAGATTGAATATCTCAATTACATTAAATTCCTACAATCGAAACAGTATTTAGGGGAGGAAGTAGAAGTGCTGGAATTGGAAGATTTGCAGGGGGTAACGGGCCTCAAAGCGTTGAGGGTGGAAGTTTTGTACCATGACAAAAACCTTGGAAAAGCTTCCTATACCTATGATGAGTTAATGGATGAGTTATTGAATTAATCCTCGGGAATGGCAATTTCCTTAGTTACCTGTTCTACCGATTTACCTGAGAAATGAAAGGATATTGCAAAAGAGAGGATACTAATTACGATACCTGCAACAAATATGGTATAGGTCCATCGTAAAATCCTGTATTTACGGTCCAATACTTTACCTAAGAAATATAGGTCCTTGGTAAGGGAGGAATACACATAATTTCGATCCTTCAACAGCTCTTCAATCGCCCACTCGTATTTATCCAATCCCATTTTGTGAAAATTCCCGAAAAAGGTCAAATTCACATTCTTGTTTTTGACATCTTCATCTGTAAATTTTCCGCGTGTCACATTCGGACGTGTGGCAATCACGGCCAAAATCATGGTAATGGTACTGGAAACAACGAAAACGGCCGATGGCCATACCAAAAATGGGTTATTGTCCAATTTAGACAACAGATTTGCTAAAACTAATGAGATGATAATCGCATTGACCGACAGTAAGATATTCGCTTTAGTATCGGCTATGTCACTCAATTTTATATGGTTTCGAAGCGCTACACGGTAAAATGTTTGAATGCCTCGCTCTGGGCTTTCATTTTTATATCGGGCTTTAAGCTCCGCTTTTAGCTGTTCCCTTTTCAGTTTCTTCTTCGCTTTTTTCTTCGCTTTCAAAAGTCGGGACAAGTTCTCTTCTTTCTTGGGCTGCCAATGTTCTATAGCATAGGGAGTATAGTAATGATGCCCCTCCACAAAAATCTTTATGTTTTCCTCTCGCCATTCATCTGGTGTATAATTGGCAATTCCATGTTCTTGTAATTCGACACGTAAAAACTCACTAGCCTCAGGGAAATAGTCCTTCCCAAAATGCGAACAATCGGCGTCGCGTATCGCTTCTTCCAAGAAATTGGTTGGATGATGATTCATTTTGGTCGCCATTATGCACTGTACAACACCATCTATGATATCTGCATCCACTTCAAGTTGTGTCAAAAAATTGGAAGCAATTTCCGCACTTTTCGCCTCATGGTCATTTATTTGTTCGGTATATCCAGTATCATGCAACAAGGCGGCTAACCTCAAAATCGTACCCTCTTTAGCATTTAATTCTGAATTTTCTATGATTTCATTAGTACCTTTGAAAACCCGAAGGGTATGGGTAAGATTGTGATAGGTGAAAGTAGGTGAAAGCTTTTCCTTAAAAAGTTCCTTTACAAATGCTTCGGTTTTTTCAACTAATGAATCCATGGGTATTCCTCTCTTTGAACGCTCCAAAATACAATTATTTGAGCGGATTTTCTTAAAAGTTTTCCTAATGTCCGCGGTATTCCTTTTCGGAAGCTGCGGTACCCATTCCCTAAAATATTTAAACGCCAAAGACAAAGACCATTATTACAGCGTAGCGGATTCTTCCATTGAAAAACGTTTTTACCTTGTGGGAGATGCTGGATTGGGAGCCGATAAAAATGAAGCCTTGTTGGCATTTAAAGATCACATCAAGGATCGCACTACGAAGAAGGATTGGTTGATTTATTTAGGGGATAACATTTATCCGAAAGGACTTCCAGACAAAGAGGAACGAGGTCGCGAATGGGCTGTCGAACAATTGAAAGCCCAGACAGGTGTTAAGGATTTTTTTGATGGAAAAATACTATTCATTCCTGGAAACCATGATTGGTACAGTCATGGGGTCAAAGGTTTGAAACGACAGGAAAAATTCGTTGAAGAGGCCCTGGATGATAAGGATGCTTTTCAGCCAGAAAATGGTTGCGCTATTGAAGAAATTGAAATCTCCGATGATATAGTGCTATTGGTAGTGGACTCTCAATGGTATATTACCAATTGGGACAGGCATCCTACAATAAATGATGATTGTGATATAAAAACTCGGGAAGATTTTTTCCAAGAGCTGGAGGATGAATTGAAGAAGAACAATCACAAAACAATTATTGTTGCCATTCATCACCCGACCTATACTTACGGTTTACATGGAGGTTATTACAATTTTCAACGGCATATTTTTGCAACCGATAATAAGATCCCGCTCCCAGTTCTGGCAAGTTTGGTTACCCTTCTACGGTCCCAAGGAGGTGTTTCCCCTCAAGATCGTTACAATAAGCGGTACGACGAACTCATGGATCGGGTGATTACTATGGCCCAGGACAACGAACGGGTGATTTTTGTTTCCGGACACGAGCATACCCTGCAATACATCGAACACGAAGGAATTAAGCAAATCATTTCTGGGGCAGGAAGTAAAGACGCTCCTGTGGCCCTGGGAGAAGGTTCGTTGTTTGCCTATGGAGGACGAGGGTTTGCCGAATTGGATGTATTGAAGGACGGTTCTAGTATTGTTCGATATTATCAAGCAAAAGGGGGGATCCCAGAACGTGTATTTTCACATCAGGTTCATGATGCCCCTAAAGCTTTTGATATTTCGGATTTAACGAACGAATTTCCCACAGAAATTGAAGCATCGGTCTACGATCCAGAGGCAACAGAAAAGTCGGATGCCTACCGTTGGTTTTTTGGGGAGCATTTCAGAGAGTATTATGGGGGTAAAGTGAAAGTCCCTGTAGTGACATTAGATACCTTGATGGGAGGTATGACGATCCAGCGAGGAGGGGGAGGTCATCAAACCAGATCTTTACGATTATTGGATTCCAACGGTAAGAACTATGCTATGCGGGCTGTAAAGAAGAGTGCTGTTCGTTTTCTACAAACGGTAGCCTTCAAAGATACCTTTGTGGAAGATGATTTTAGGGAAACCCTCACTGAGGAGGCTATTATGGATTTTTACACCTCTTCCCATCCTTTTGGGGCATTTGTAATGGGTGATATCAGTGATGCTATTGGTGTTTACCATACGAATCCGAAGTTATTGTATATGCCAAAGCATCCCGCTCTGGGTGATTACAATAGGGATTTTGGTGATGAACTTTATATTTTGGAAGAGCACCCAGACAACGGTTTCTTGGAAGAGGTCTCTTTTGGTTCTCCTGATGCAATAGAAAGCACCTCCGATGTTTTGGAGAACTTAAGAAAAGATGAAGAGTATCGTATTGATGAACCCCTCTTTATCAGGGCTCGATTGCTAGATATGTTGGTGGGTGATTGGGACCGCCACCAAGATCAATGGCGTTGGGCACGATTTGACAACAAAGAAGATGATGTTAAAATCTATCGTCCGATACCCAGAGACAGAGATCAGGTCTTTTCCAATTTCGATGGTGCACTTTTCGATCTGCTGAAGCTCCTTGTTCCTTCCAGCAAACAATTTCAGGAATATTCCCCAGAACTGAAAGATGTGCGATGGATAAATTTAGCAGGTATCAAAATCGATAGAACCTTCACTCAGGAATCTGAGAGGGAGGAGTGGATTCGGCAGGCCAAATATATTCAAGAACATTTAACCGATGCGGTCATCTATAAAGCATTTCAAAAACTGCCGGTTGAGGTTCAGGATGGAAGAGCCACAGAATTACAATCTTTTTTGAAATCTCGAAGGAACACCTTGGTTTCCATTGCAGAACGTTATTACGAACTATTGAGTGGTTTGGTAATTATAACGGGAACCGATAAAGACGATGAGATACGTGTTGTAATCAAGGAGCATGAAACGGAAATTACCGTTTCCCGAATTAAGGATGGTACGGTAAAAGCTCCATTTAAAAGGAGGACAGTTTCCCATAAAGATACCCAAGAGATTTGGATTTACGGATTGGATGATGATGACCAATTCTATTCGGAGGGAAAAGGTAAAAACATGCCAAAAATAAAATTAATTGGGGGTCAGAATAATGATGTGTATACCATAAAAGAGGGAAGGAAAATTAAGGTTTATGACCATAAAAGCAAACCCAATACGGTAGTTTCTAAAGGGAAGGCAGCCTTTAGATTTATCGATAACTATCGTTACAACCATTATCGTTATAATAAGTACATAGATAAGATATCACAAATAATTCCTTCGGTTGGGTTCAATCCGGACGATGGCGTCCTCGTAGGAATGAAGTATTCTTCTGCAAAGCGAGGTTTTACTGATGATCCCCATCAATCGAAGCATACTATAGGAGGGGGTTATTTTTTCGCTACCGATGGGTATCAACTTAATTATCGCGGTGAATTTTCAACACTTTTCGATACGTGGAAAGTTCTCGCGGAAGCGGCTTTTACCTCTGAAAATTATACCCAGAACTTCTTTGGATTTGGAAATGAAACAGAAAATTTAGAGGACGAATTGGGACTGGATTACAATCGGGTACGAACCGGTAGTTTACGGGCAAGTTTAGGAGCGGTAAAGAAAGGACATTATGGAAGTCAGGTGGAGCTCATGGGTGGCTTTGAAAGTATCGAGGTGCAGAACAATCCAAATCGTTTTATAGGTG
>CAZOSF010000018.1:32447-34937 GCA_964582415.1 uncultured Alteromonas sp. | reverse complement strand
ACCAGATGGAGCGTTGGTCATTCAACCTGCAAATCTATTTCTTGAACAGTCGGTTTCGACAGATTCTAGACATCCGGGAAAGTGGGAAAAATGTGATTCAGGATCGAACCATTTACGAGGATGCATATATCTTCGCCCCCAACCTGCATGCCATGGGGTTGATGACGAATCGGGATTTTGAGAATTATAAGTCCCTTTTCGATTTGATGGAAAGCGTTACTCCAGGACCAGATTTGTTAATCTACCTCCGCAGTTCCATACCCAATTTGGTGAACCAAATTCACAAGCGTGGTAGGGAATACGAAAACTCCATTAGCATTGACTATCTCAGTCGATTGAACGAACGCTACGAAGCCTGGATTCATGGCTACGACAAAAGTAACCTGCTCATCATTGACGTAGACCGCATCAACTTTGTAGACTACCCCGAACATTTGGGAGAAGTCATTAGTAGGATTGATGCCGAGGTGCATGGACTTTTTTAGTTTTAGGCTGTAAATTTTAAGCGATAAGTTTCTCGGTTACAGAGTTTCAGAGTTTCAAAGTTTCAGAGTGACCGCACGATTGCATCGCTTGGTCTTCAAAACCCTCCATTAACTATTTTAATTCTCAAATCAACAATCAAAAATCAACAATCTTACATCTTTCCCCGTTACCGCGCGATTGTATCGCGTGGTTGTCTGTATCGCTTGGTAGTCTGAAAACAAATCAAACTTCAAAAATCTTCAATCAACAATCAACAATCTTAAGTCTTCCCTCCTGAAAACAAATCATACTTCAAAAATCTTCAATCAACAATCAACAATCTTAAGTCTTCCCTCCTGAAAACAAAAAAACCCGAACACTAGGCTCGGGTTTTCAATATGTATTTAGAAGAGCTTATTGCTGCTCTTCAACTTCTTCGATTACTTCTTTAATCACCTCAGCTCCGGACTCGACCTTTACTTCGGCTTCCTTCATGGCCTCCAACTGCTCCTTTACCTCTTCTTCCGTTCCACGGAAGGTTTTGGTTTCGGTAGTAGTTTCACCATTTTGGGTGGTTTCGATGGTTACGGTTGCTACGGTTTCTTCGCCTTCAACATTCATCTCTACACGCACTTCTTTCTTAGCTTCTTGAACGGCTACTTTATCGGTTAAAACCGTTTTGGTTCCGTCTTCAGAAATGAACACCATTTCTTCACCAGTTACTTCTTCAGAAGCTTCCAAAGAGTGTCCGCCGAGAATTGGAGCAATTACCAAACCTACTAAGCAAGTCAATTTGATCAGGATATTCATTGAAGGTCCGGAAGTATCTTTGAATGGATCTCCAACAGTATCTCCAGTTACAGCTGCTTTGTGAGCATCGGAACCTTTATAAGACATTTCCCCGTGGATTTCAACACCTGCTTCAAACGATTTCTTAGCATTGTCCCAAGCTCCTCCAGCATTGTTCTGGAAGATGGCCCACATTACACCACTCACGCAGACACCGGCCATATAGCCCCCAAGAGGTTCGGCTCCGAAAATCACCCCGATAATTACAGGAGTAATAATAGTGATCAAACCAGGCAATAACATTTCCTTAAGGGCAGCTTGCGTAGAAATTTCAACGCATTTACCATATTCAGGTTTTCCCGTTCCTTCCATAATTCCAGGAATTTCACGGAACTGACGACGCACTTCCTGAACCATCTGCATCGCTGCTTTTCCAACCGATTTCATCGCCAAGGCAGAGAATACTACCGGAATCATTCCTCCAATAAACAAGGCAGCCAATACAGGCGCTTTAAAGATGTTGATTCCATCGATTCCAGTGAAGGTTACATAGGCAGCGAACAACGCCAAAGCTGTCAAGGCAGCAGAAGCAATCGCAAATCCTTTTCCAACGGCAGCTGTAGTATTACCTACAGAGTCCAAGATATCGGTACGTTCACGTACGTGTTTTTCCAATTCGCTCATTTCGGCAACCCCACCTGCGTTATCGGCGATAGGTCCGAAAGCATCGATAGCCAACTGCATGGCAGTAGTAGCCATCATTGCAGAAGCAGCCAAAGCTACTCCGTAAAAACCAGCCAAGCTGTACGATCCAAAAATCGCTGCAGCAAACAAAAGAACACTCCAGAAAGTAGACTGCATCCCTACTGCCAATCCAGCAATAATGTTGGTAGCGGCACCGGTAGACGAGTTGGTTACAATCTGCAATACAGGTTTTTTACCCAAACTGGTGTAGTGTGCTGTAACATAGGAAATCAGGGCACCCACACCCAAACCAATACAAGCTGCGTAAAATACATTGATGGAAGGAATTACTCGAGCGGCTTCTCCAAAGAAGTTCATGGTTATTGTCGCGGGAAGCATCCATTTAATCAAGAAGAAACTTGCTATAAGCGTAAGTATAATAGCTGCCCAGTTTCCTGTATCCAAGGCTTTTTGTACTTGTGCTTCTTTAGCATCGTTGTTTTTAATACCTACCATGAAAGTTCCAAGGATGGAAGCGACAATCCCTACACC
>CAZOSF010000018.1:10165-32347 GCA_964582415.1 uncultured Alteromonas sp. | reverse complement strand
ACTTTACCTACCAAGTCGGCACCTACGTCGGCGGCTTTTGTATAGATACCACCACCCACACGGGCAAATAGCGCAATACTTTCAGCCCCTAGGGAGAATCCAGCAAGTGCTTCCAAAACGATGGTCATATTATCATAGAAAGATCCTTCGTCCCCCATAAACTGGCTCACAAAGAACATAAAGAACAAACTTAGTCCTAACACCGCCAAACCGGCAACACCAAGACCCATTACCGTACCTCCACCAAAAGATACTTTTAATGCTTGTGGCAAGGAAGTTTTTGCAGCTTCTGCAGTACGTGCGTTGGCTTCGGTAGCAATTCGCATCCCGATATTCCCCGCTAAAGCAGAAAACACAGCACCAAAGATAAAGGCAGGGACTATCATCCAGCTAGTGGTCTCTACAATGGTAGAGATAACATACAGCAATACTGCAGCAATCACTGCAAAGATGAGCAGGATTCGATACTCCGCATGAAGGAATGCCATGGCACCTTCTTTAATGCTCTTTGAAATGAATTGCATGCGCTCGCTACCAGCAGCTTGTTTCTTTACCCAGCTCATTTTCACAAGCATGAACAAGAGGCCAACAAGGGCTAATACGATAGGAACGTAGATAATGTTTTGTTCTAACATAGTTTGTTTATTTAGTGATCGATTTCAAATTTTGCGGTTGCAAAAGTAGTAAAATAGATTGGGAAAGGGAATTATTCGATTGGAAGAATTTCCCTCTTAATCAATGAAATTGACAAGTTTCTGTGGAAGATTCCCATGAAAATACAATTTTCAAATAGCTAGGCTCTCGATTGGAGTGCTTCCATCGCCGCTTTAAATTGGGTAGCAATAGCCTCCGCATTCAAATGTGCTTGTCCCTTGGCTTGCCATTTACCGTGAACCAATGTTCCTAAGATATGGGTAGCATCACTGGAATAAACGATGGTGTTGGTGAGGTTTTTTTCACCTGAAGTAGCCAATAATGGGATACTTGCATCGAAAACAACTGCATCGAAAGGAGCCCCTACCGCAAAGAACGTTTTTGAAGCATGGCCCATGGCCTCCCTTCCCGATCTCCAGGCCCTTTCGATAGCGTTGCATCCGCTATCCCCTTTTCCAGGTTCAAAATAGGTCGTTCGCTTGTGGGTGATAAGACGTTGCCCGTAATCCAAAAGGCGTAATTCCTCTAATGGATTCAAACTCACGTGGGAATCGGTTCCGATGCTCCATTTCCCCCCCAGGTTTTTAAAATCGTGAAAACGAAACAGACCATCCCCTAGATTGCCTTCGGTTGTGGGACAAAGCACCACATGGGCCCCCGATTGAGCAATGCCCTTTACTTCGGCATCATTAAGATGGGTCGCATGTACTAAGTGAAACTTTTCGTTCACGTCCATAGTATCCAGCAACCATTCCACTGGACGCTTGCCGTAGAAGGCCAAACAGTCTTCGATTTCTTTTAATTGTTCAGAAACATGGATATGAAAGGGCAAATCGCCCCGATAAAATTCTTGCAATCCTTTTATGGCAGAATCCTCCACAGCACGCAGGGAATGGATTCCCATCCCTAAACTGGCGTGGTTATAACTTCCTACCATCTTTTTAGTACTTTCAAATAGATCGATGTATTCTTCAAGGGTTTTGGAAATGAACCGACGCTGTTTTGGCTCTGCCTCCTTTCCAAAGCCACCTTTCTGATAGAACATGGGCACCAACGTAATGTGTATCCCTGCTTTGGCAGCTGCCCGCACCAAGCGCTCACCCAATTCGGCTTTGTTGGCATAGGGTTTTCCCTCTTTATCGTGATGCACATAATGAAACTCTGCAACTGCAGTATATCCATGGCGCACCATCTCTGAATACAACTGAGTAGCTATCGCTTCCATCTGATCGGGATCGATGCCGAGTGCCAAGTCGTACATTGCCGAACGCCAACTCCAGAAATCGTCGGGTACTCCCCGGCCTTCGTGCAATTCGGCCAACCCTGCCATGGCATATTGAAAGGCATGGGAGTGGGCATTTTGAAATCCGGGGATGGCAAACCCATCCACTACTTCAGTAGATACATTCTTATCTGAATTAATTTCTAAAATATTCCCGTTTTCAGAAAGCTGTACCACGGCATTGTGTATCCAACCATCTTCAGTAAGTAATCCCTTAAATCGATATGCTTTTGCCATTAGAGAGTAGCTATAAGATTTTGAAAAACGTTTTTCAGCAAGGTCCTGATTTTTTCTGCTCGTTCCGTATCATATTTTACTTCGGAATCGTCCATATAGTTTGTCTTCGCCATTTCCAATTGCAACGCATGAACATTCTCAGAAGGCTTCCCAAAGGATCGTGTAATATACCCTCCCTTGAAGGGATGGTTGTGCTGCACATCATAGGTTCCTTCTTGCAATGTATGTATGGCCGTAGAAATAATCTCTTTAGAAGCGGAGGTTTCATCGTTATCCCCCAGAATCAAATCAGGGAAGGGTTCGGGACGAATCCCAGGTACAAATTTTCGAATCGAATGTGCATCGAACAACACTACCTTACCAAATTCTTCCTTTAATTCTTGGAGCAAAACCCCAATTTTTTGATGATAGGGAAGATAATAGCGTTCCAAGCGACGTTGGACTTCCGCTTGATCAGGTTCCTTATCAAGATACAACCCCTCTCCGTTGAAGTTGGTTGTGGGCACTAATCCTGTGATTACCCGCCCATCGCTGTACAAGGGTTTGCTATTTGGATCCCGATTTAAGTCGACGACCCACCTACTGTAATTAGCAGCGATCATGGTAATTCCCATCTCGGGCGCAAAGTCATACAGGCCATCGATAAACCAATCCGTATCATCCGGATTTGCCACACGTTCTGGCTTCAACTGTCTAGCCACTTCCTCTGGGAAAAACGTTCCCGAGTGGGGCGAGCTGATGAGAATGGGGACTTTTTTGTTTTCCGGCTTTCGAATCTTATATACTTCCATGGAATACATTGCAACTGCCTTACAAAAGTAATAAGTCTTCCACGACTATTCTTCCTGTTCACCATACAATCTTTCCCTAGCACAGATCAAAAAACCCAAATGTCAAATAGCTAATCCACTATCTTTATTTTCACCCCTTTAGAATGACTGGAATATTCTGGGGCATACATACATTCAATTGTACTCACCCCAGCACTAAAGCTTCCTGCATTATTGGCCACTAATTCATATTCCAAAACATAAGTACCTCTATCCATCTCGTCTACAAAGAAATGACTAGCGGTATCTCTATTGGTTCTGTAATAATATAATCCTGAAGAGGATTGATATCCCGATAAGGTCTCCAAGGGTTCTAAGCCAGAAGCCCTTTGGTCTTTGATATGAATGAACTCAAGGTCGGTTGCTGCCGTTAGAATTAAACGCACTAACACCTTATCTCCAATAGTGAGGGCTGTTCCTTTATCCAACGGCAACCATTCCTGATTTTCTTTGATATAGTAGGAGCGCTCTACTTGTATTTGTTCATTGGTGTCTGTGGTAATCTTATCAAGATCTTCAAAGTATTGATAATAAAATCCCCCATAAATGGGATCTTCCCCCTGGTTATTAATTTCCAGTATTCCCAAGGACTTAGAAATTTCATCGCGCTCCCAAGTAACCCTAAGATTGGTTTTTCTTGTAGGACTCGTTTGCGCCTCACTGATTTTCGCATCCGTTTTATTATCACCGGTTAGATAGGTTACCTTATGAGGAGAAGTATCTATGGAGTCACGACCTAAAAGCAGTGCGTAGGTTGCCTCTGTGGTTGCCTTGGTAGAATTCCAAGAATGTGTACGCTTTTGCTGCAACAACCAAAGTTTCAATTCTTTCAACAAATCAGGGTTTTTACCCCAATTATAAAACGCCTCAATCATCAATGCATGGGCTTCCACTTTGGCTTCATCCCAATGAAGACCAGAAACATTCGATTTCCAATAAGCTCCGTTTATTTTCGATTCTACTACCGACTCCTGTAGAGCGTTCAAAATGGACTCGGCCAAATCGGTCCATCCCAATCTCTGAGAACTATTGATAAGGTTAGCTTTCTGAAAAAGACTGAGGCTTAACCACGAGTCCTCATACGTTTCATAGATAACTGACCGATGTGCCTCCAAAACAACACACTCGGGATACAGCTCCATATAGAGACTTCGGGCATAGAGGTAAAATAGGAACTGTGAGGATTTGAAATAACTATGCGCATCTTTGTGTCGTTTCCTGTAATCATTATAAGCTTTTAGTATTTCGCGATCCAAGTAGTTAATCAACTGTTGTATATCAGGACCCCCTTCCCATTGAATTCCCAAAGAGTGCATTCTTCCGAAACCGGCCAGAATATAGCTGGAAATATAGCGGTTGGATTTACCACCAGAAAACCACGGAAAGCCCCCATCTGCATTTTGTAATGCGTCCATCTTTACTAAGGTTTCTGTCCCCAAGGTCATCAAAGCATTCGTTTCCAATACAGCTGCCAATCGTTGCCGGTTTGCGTTTTCGTTCTTTGAATCTCGCAACCAAGGAGTCTCCTCAACAACAATTGATTTAAGATCCTCATTTCGCTCCAATGGATTCTCCATAGCCTCCGTACCTTGCCATTCATTCAGGGTTTTTCTTATCTCCGGATGGTTTTTCAATAAGGCTTCCGTCATTTTGTTTGCATAGAATCGCGAAAAAGTCTGCTCGGCACACTCATAAGGAAATTCCAAAAGATAGGGCATCGATTTTAAAACGTCCCAGATTGGATTTTCATTGACCTCCAAGATTACCTTATGCGCTGTTTTAGTTGGTGTGCTTTCCACGATCCCTTTCAGGGAAACGGTAGCTTCCTTGTTGGCACGCACCAAAAAAGGCGAGGATTCCGTAACCAGCATCCTATTGGGCAATATGGGAAGCACATGTTCTTCCCCATCACTGAATTTACCAGCCACGGCCTTTACACGAATACCTACTAACTCCATTCCTTTAGGCATAGCGATTGCCCACTGTACTACCTGGTTGATTCCCGGTGATAATTCGAACGATTGAAATTTCCCTGACGCTAGAAAAGGTCCCTCGATGGACTGATTGGTATGAACATCGAAAAATTCGATTAAGGCAGTACCCCTTAACAAGTCGGAAGATAAATTATTGACGGTTGCCTTCAGGGTTATGGAATCACCTTCTCGGATGAAACGAGGAAGATTTGGAAGAATCGAAAAATCCTTTGTGGTTACTGCCTCCAAAAGCGCCCTTCCATGCGCTCCCTTTTTTGAATGTGCCTGCATACGCAATTTCCACTTCGTCAAAACCTCCGGAGTGATAAAGCTGAAGGCTATTTCACCTTTTTGATTGGTCCTTAAATGGGGGTAAAAGAAGGCAGTTTCCTTAAGATTTTTCCGAACCTCAACCTCTTGTAAAGCCTCCATGGTTTTCTTCGTGGTAATTACCAACACCCCATTTTGTCCTCTTGATCCGTAGAGACTGGTGGCCTGTTCACCTTTCAATAAAACTACATTGGAAATATCATCGGCCGACAACGTTGTCAAATTTTGCGGATTGGAAAAATCCATGGGCACCCCATCTATAATCACTAAGGCTCTGTTTATAGAATCGACAGAAGACACCCCGCGTATAACTATTTGAGAAATGGCTCCTGGCCTACCTGCTGATTGGGTGATCTGAACGCCTGCCGCATGTCCCGAGAGCAATGATTCCAAATCACTGGAAGGAAATTTATTGGAAACTTGGTCTCCCACTGAGACTGTTACATAGGACACCGATGACGCCAACATGACTTTCTCCCTTTTAACAGCATATCCTGAAACAACCACTTCATTCAGTTGGGCCCCTGCTTCCATATTCACATAAACGGGAGTGCTGGACGCGACCAATTCTGTGGAGTTAAAGCCTACATAGGAAAAAACCAAAATATCTTCCGGGCTGGCATCAATAGCAAACTCGCCATCAAAATTAGTTTGAGTCCCTCGATCGGTCCCTTTCACGATTACATTAACTCCAGGAAGGGGTACTCCAGAATCATCTAACACTACGCCACGGGTATTTCCAGACGCCGGGTTAATAGCGGCTTGAGCCGCTATAGATTTTACATAACTTTCATAGGCATATTTCGAGCTTACCTTGTCCAAACCAAAGAAGTTGATCCGCTCCAAGGGTGGCACCGTAAAATAATAGATAGGCGCTCGATTGAAAAACCGCCCTGAGGTACTCTGGAACATACTTTCCCCATGCATTCGGGCATACCCGCCCCACCAATAGTTACGAAATCCAAACTCTGGCCAATCGTCCTTAACAAACTGATCAAGCGAAGCATCATACATGGTTGCCAGCACCTCGGAGTTGGTATGAATACCCCCTTCATTTTTGATAACAAATCGCCATTCTTCCTGTTGATTAGGATATAATTTGCTACGAAAAGTTTGAGATTCAATACAAAGTTGAATAGGAGCCTCTGTCAAATCCACATTATGAACTTCAGATTCAAGTTCGTTATAGATTACTTGATAGAATTCTACCGAAAGCCGTTTACCTTTTGCACTGGAAATAGGAATCTCGATGTCTTTTCTTCCTTCCAACAGAATCATCTCTTCATACACCGAATCTCCCCCAACTCGAGCGTCCACAAAAACGTACAGACTGTCCAAGGAGGTATTCAAAGAATACCTAGCATATTTTCCGTCAGAAGCTGCCTCTTGATAGATAAATTCAAACCGCTTCCCATTGGTTAGCTTTTTAATTTGGGGATTGAGAACCTGAAAACTTTTTTTCAAGGTGTCTTTCTCACCTCTTTCCCCTGTAACAATCAATTCCAATTCATAATCGCCTTCATTCAACGCTAAGGGAAGGGCCTTTTCAAAAATACCATCGCTCTCGTACTCCAAAGAAAAAACCCGATCCCCTCGTTCCACAGCTACCTCGCTATATTTTTCATAAGGAAAAAGTACTTCAAAATCTTCCTTGGAAATAGATTCAAATTCGGGTCGGTTCCAAAGCCTGGGCACTTTGTATATGGCGTCTTGATTCTTTGTGTAAATCGAAAGCTTTCCTTGGGATGTAACAAGTTGTTCGGAAAGGTTTTGAGTACTTATTCGGAGATTCAAAGAATCACCTAAAAACAACTTATCGGCTAATTCTATATTTGATTTGAAACTCCTATCGGAAACAAATAAAAAGGCATCACTTTCTCTTGTTTCACCGCCAATATCCGTTACCGTTAAGTGAATGTTGTATTTATAAATAGGCCGATGACTAGCCTGTTGTGAAGAAATGGAATCATAAAAGCGAATCACAAATTGTCCATTGTGATCCGTTTGTACCTTATCTTCCTTGACAAAATCCCCTTCATTATAATAATATCGAAAAGAGCCTATTTCGGTTCGCCGAATCGTATAGTTTACCGCAGCATTGGCCACGGCAGCTCCCATATAACTTTTGGCCGTTCCGCTCAAGGTTACCGTATCATTCAATCGGAAAACATCCTTTACTGGATCCGGTATTATTTCAAATCGTGGTCTTTTATATTCTTCCACCCTGAAGGTGAATTCATCATAACTCAAATCACCAGTATCCCAGAATTTCTCCCAAAATCGGTTTTCCTCATCTGGTTCCTCCACGGAAATGGTGTATTCACCCAGTCCTCCTGTTTTGGGCAGCACCAAGGAATCTGAGAAAGAACCGAAACCGTTCGTTTTATATTCTTTTTCCAATACTTCATCCCCGTTGGCATCTTCGATATATACCAATACCCTTTGACGTGGGACCACTCTGGTTTTGTTTCCCTTCTTTATCAGAAAAACGCCTTTGAAATAAACGGTTTGTCCCGGCCGGTAAATATGACGGTCCAATAATACAACCACCTTTCCTTCCTGTTCCTCTTCGTCATCATAATCTACCCGTTTTCTGTCGATATGATCCCCTAAAACTAAAGTGTCCTTATTTCGAACCGCCAACAACTCTATACTACCATGCTCGTTATGATCGTATTTTGGAATCAAGAGTTTTCCCTTGTCATCGGTTTTCATTATCTGAAATTCTCCAGTTTTCAATTTTGTGATTCGAACATCCAAGTGGACAAGCGGTTCTCCTGTGAAGCGGTGTACAAATCTGAATGTTTCCTCGGTATCCGAGTCATTCCGAAGCAAGGCCATATCCGTTACCTTTAGATTGGAATGGCCGAAACTGTTCGTTTTAATCAGGGTGTCGTTTGTAAACAACAACAAATAATTACCTGGTTCTAGTGGTGGTACCACGATTTCTGTCGAATGACTATTTCCATCGCCTCTTCCCAGTAATTTGATCTTTTCAGTATGTACTACGTTTTTAAGATTTTTAATCCAATTCGAAACTGAATCGTTGAGGAACGAAGTCTTGGTTTTTTTCTCATCACGCATATTTAAACGGACGATCCGTAGGGTAAGTTCTTCTAAATTTCGATATTCCAATCGCACTCGACTGGGCTTCCCAACAGGAACATATTCCTTGTTGTAAACAGAAATGGATTCTCTTTGAATTTTTCCTAGAAGGGTTTTTGCTCTTTGAAAGGCTTCGGTTTCCTTATAATTCCACACAATATCCAAACATAGGGCAGCTGCCTTTCTATGGGCGTCTGGATATTCCTTTTCATTATACTGGGCCAAGCCACTATAATGTGTGGCTAGTTGAAATTTCACTAGGGATGCAATACGATCTGACCGATATTTCTCGATGAGACGTCTCAACGCACCTTCATATAATTCTCTCTTTCTGGTTGAATTATTGCCAACAAAATACTCCAGTCTTGCTAACTGAGAAAAGACCAAGGCATCCGGCAAGCTATCTCTAGAATGAGCCGACTCGATTTCTTGCAGAAGTTTTATGTATTCGGTTTTTAAGCGACCTTTCCCATGGACTTCCGCAGGGAATTCATAGACAGGGAATTCTCCATCTACATCAAATTGAACGGATTCTGGTAGATTCCAAGAAGTTTCCTCTTGAAAATCAAAATACATCCAGCCTTGTAGATCCGAAATGAACTCGCCTAACAGGATGTCATACACCGTGGGACGGTAATGACGCATCGATAACGAAGGTTGGAGAATAGGAGCGATAGCCTCTGCAGGCAACTCCAATAATGCCTCTCGAACCGATTGCACTTCGCTAATTTCATCAAGATAATGGAATAAGAATTGGTCTTCTGACCAAGTAGCCATTTGGGTATTAATGGTATCTTTTACTAAATGAGACCTTCGAATGTTATAACGATTTTGATCATAAAAGCTCTTGATCATCCGGGCCTTTACAAATGAGAAAATACCTTTATAGCTCTTTGGTGCAACTTTTTTTAAAGAATCTAAATGTGCTAAATCGCCCAGTTTGGATTCTTCCGTTATGAGTTCTTGAAATTTCCAACGATAGAAATATGTCTTGGCAATTTGGTTCCAATCTTGTTCAGTTCTGGCTTCTTTTTGCAGCAATAGCACATTTTCTAGGGCCGATTTTATCTGACCTACATTTTCCAGACTATCAATTTTCTTCCAGGGGGAGATATTATTTTGCGCTTGTGAAGTAATTGGCACAAAAAACAGAATTGTCGATAAAATGAGAAACTTTTTCATGATGGTGGTGTTTTACCACAAGTTCCGATGTTCTTTCTTATTCCTTTAGTTTAATTGAGGGAATACGCTATTTCATTGAGGAAAACATTCCTTTAATTTAGCAAGATTTAGAAGGAGAACCCAAACACCCCTGTCACCCCAAATCGGCGCGCCTCAGGGTTGTCGAGATAATTCCCTCGGAAATTGAAATCTAGGCGGAAGACCTTGAAAATATTACCAATACCTACACTCCATTCCCAATAGATATCCTCAGGGGCCGTGTAGATAATTGGATTTCCTTGGCGATCCACGTTCAAGGCTTGGTTGGCTTCGGAAATCTGTCCGTAAACGGCACGGAACCCAACAACCTCACGCAAGTTCAGTTTGCGCAAGCCAGGAATCCTAGAAAATAGGCGACCACCGAAATTGTGCTGTAAATGAAAGGATGTATAGGTGTCGCTTACGAATTCATAGAAATCCAATTGGTTGAAGGTATTATAGATACTGAACAAGGTCTGATTACCTGGAATGGTACTCAATAAACCAAGAGGTACATCTCCATAAATTTTTCCCATTTCAATGGTGGTAAAGGTGCGTCCAAAACCTCCTATATTCCAAGGTTGTGTATAAAGTGCTTGTATTTTATTGTAGTCGAAATCCCCATTCATGACACCTTTCAAGCCTTTGGAATAACTCACAAAGAAGATGGGGAAGTCATCATTCACCGCTTTGCGCTCCACCCCATACCCTATGGTTCTTTTACCCGGTGTAAAGAAAACACTGAAATCGATCTCCGGTTGTTGAATCTCATCTTGGATCTCTCCATTTTCGTCGAAGTAACTCAAACTGAATGTTTCGGTGGCCGATTCCATGGTGCGATAGGCAGCAGTGAGCCGCATCACAAAGTTTTTAACCGGCTCGATTTCCATCCCTAAGGTGGATAAATTCAAGTTGGTGAGCTTATCATTAGCTCCAACGGTAATCAAAGAGGAAGATGCCAGGTTTCGTCCTAACACATCGGTACTTTGGGTAAGACTCGCTCCGGTTTGCTCCACATCCCTGCGATTTCCTCCAAATAGAATAAGTCGGTTTTTTCGATCCAAAAGCACTTTACCCGAAATCCCATATTTGAATTTGTTATCTCCAAATCCATAGGCTAGGAATCCTTCCAAACGCCAAGGATCGTTCTGCCCAAAATAGGTGCGACCCCCTCCTCGGATTCGAATGCCTTCCGCTTCATTATACCCAAAAGTGGAGAAAATAGGCCCATAATCGAAGCCATTGAATTCATAATAGCCGGAGGCCAATGTCGCCCCCACATTGTAAAGCATTTTGAATCGAGGCACTGTTTTAAGAGTGTCCAACATTTTATAGACGCCCTGCTCATCCTTGCTTAAAGGTTCCATTCTTCTCTCGTCCCAGAAAGACTGCGGACGATTATAGACCTCTGTTTGATAGGGATCGATGGGCTCCTTATAGAACTCTCTGGGTTTTTCTTCATTGAAAACATAGTTGTCGTACAAAGTGGTACGCTTCCCATAGATCCCGCGCGCCCCCTCTTTTTTGCGAATACTGAAATCACTTAAAAAGTAATCTCGCGTAATGAGAAAAATGGAATCGTTCAATACTTCAAATTCCTGTTCGATATACACATCTCGAACCCAGTTCAAATTGGCACTCTTTGAAGCTTGTAAATTGATCTCCTTAATGGCCCAGGTCGTATCATTCACCCAAAAGTCGCCCTTGAAGGTGAGCTCGTTTTTGCGCCTTGGGTAATATACAATGTTATAGCACCACTTATCCCCGATGAAGGCACTGTCCAACAAAACGTAGTTGTATACATCTATCCCGGTTCGGGACAATGGACTGGTAAAGGCTTTATCAAAAAACTTTAAGTAATTATCGTATACGTCATAATCACTGTAAAGGTCCTTAACAAAAGCGATTAAGGACTGATTGTTTTCAAAACCAGAAGCCTTGTTCCCTTCCAGAATTTCCTTTTCCTCGCCCATTGGGTTGTCTCCGTAGACCTTCGCATAGGATTCATTTACAAAAATGGGCAGATAAGTGTTTCCCGTTACTTTAGAGGTATCTACTTGGTCGAAAACAAATTCCATCCCTTTAAAGATCTTGCTCTTTATCAAGGTAGAATCGATGGTGTTCAAATCAAATTCCAACTTTTCGTACTTATCGTAAGCGTACTGGTCGAATTTTCTAACCCCGTTCTCCCTTCGATGTTCCCAGATTTTTCGAAGGATATCAATGGCTGGATTGTTCTTTTTCGATGTTTTTCCACTGAAAATTTTTACCTCTTCCAAAGCTTGGGCTTCCTCTTCCAAAATAATTTCCAGATTGTAGGTAACTTTTTTTTGTAGGGGTACTTCTTTCATTTGATACCCTACAAAGGAAACCCAGAGCCCTTCCTGTGTCTCATCGCTTTCCATATAGAACCTCCCATTCTCATCGGTAATAGTCCCTTGATTGGTGTCTTTAAATATAACGTTAGCGAAAGCAACAGGTTCGTTGTAGATGTCTTTCACCACCCCACTTACCTTGGTTTGAGAAAAAAGAGTCCCAACCATTAGTAAAAAGAATACAGGTAAGAGTTGCCTCATAGCAAGTGGGTACGATTAGATTTGGAAACGGGAATATCGGTAAAAAAGTGTACTTAATCTAAGTACATCACCTTTTTCACCGCCTTGATCACGTCTTCACTATTGGGTAGCCATTGTTCCAAAAGTACGGGCGAATAAGGTGCTGGCGTATCGGCCGTATTTAATTTTATGATGGGTGCATCCAGATAGTCGAAAGCCTGTGCTTGTACTTGATAGGTGATTTCAGTAGCGACATTGCCAAAAGGCCATGCCTCCTCCAGAATGACCAATCGATTGGTCTTCTTCACACTTTCAATAATGGTTTTATGGTCCATCGGACGTACGGTGCGCAGGTCGATGATTTCACATTCGATACCTTCTGCAGCCAGTTTTTCTGCGGCAGCATAGGCTTCTTTAATGATCTTACCAAAAGAAACGATGGTCACGTCTTTTCCCTCGCGTTTGATATCGGCAACCCCGATTGGAATGAGGTATTCTCCTTCTGGCACCTCACCCTTATCGCCATACATCTGCTCACTTTCCATGAAAATCACCGGATCGTCATCGCGAATGGCACTTTTCAATAACCCTTTCGCATCGGCAGGGTTGGAAGGCACTACCACTTTCAATCCAGGGCAGTTCGCATACCAGCTTTCAAAGGCTTGGGAGTGTGTCGCAGCCAATTGACCAGCAGAAGCGGTAGGACCACGGAAAACGATTGGCACATTAAACTGACCACCGCTCATCTGACGCATTTTTGCCGCGTTGTTGATGATTTGATCGATGGCCACCAATGAGAAGTTGAAGGTCATGAATTCCACAATGGGACGGTTGCCATTCATGGCAGAACCCACTGCAATTCCTGCAAAGCCAAGCTCGGCAATTGGGGTATCTATAACCCGTTTCGGACCGAATTCATCCAGCATCCCCTTACTCGCTTTGTAGGCACCATTGTACTCGGCAACCTCTTCACCCATCAGGTAGATACTTTCATCGCGACGCATCTCTTCGCTCATCGCTTCACAAACCGCTTCTCTAAATTGAATCGTTTTCATGGTGATATGTTCTTAAACGTCTGAAATTTTTCAGAGGCACAAAAATAATACTATTTGAAATGTTCTTCTCCATTTTTAGAAATTTTATAAATTATTACTATGCATGCATAGGATTATTGATGAATTTATCGTATCTTCGTCCACCGAAATTTTAACGATCAAAAACGTACAATATCCATGAAAATTTTAGTGTGTATAAGTCATGTTCCCGACACCACTTCGAAAATTAATTTTACGAATGGCGACACGGAATTCGATACCAATGGGGTTCAGTTTGTCATCAATCCCAATGATGAATTCGGACTCACCCGTGCCATGTGGTTTAAGGAAAAACAAGGAGCTACGGTTCATGTAGTGAATGTAGGTGGCCCCGAAACAGAACCTACTTTGCGAAAAGCGCTGGCTATTGGAGCTGATGAGGCCATCCGTATCAATACCCCTGCGAAAGACGGATTTTCTGTAGCCAAACAACTGGCAGCTGTAATGAAAGAAGGTGGTTATGATCTTGTTATCGCCGGAAGGGAGTCCATTGACTATAATGGAGGTATGGTTCCCGGCATGCTAGCACAACTTACAGGGACCAATTTTGTGAACACTTGCATCGGCCTTGAAGTAGAGGGAACAAATGCTACGGCCCTACGTGAAATGGATGGTGGGAAGGAAACCCTTAAAACCACGCTTCCCTTGGTGATCGGTTGTCAAAAAGGATTGGTGGAAGAGAAGGACCTTCGTATCCCGAATATGCGAGGTATTATGCAAGCCCGTACAAAACCACTTCATGTTAAAGAACCTGTTGGAGTGACACCAGAGACCCATATCGACAAATTCGAAAAACCAGCCCCTAAAGGCGCTGTGAAACTCGCACAAAGCGCAGATGAATTGGTAAACTTATTACACAACGAAGCTAAAGTAATCTAGACATGTCAGTACTTGTATATACAGAATCCGAAAACGGAACGTTCAAAAAAATTGCCCAAGAGGCGGTTTCCTACGCCAAAGGAATTGCCGATGCGATGGGAACTACGGTAACCGCAATAGCCATCAATGGGAATGACACCAGCAATTTAGGGAAATTTGGCGCCTCCAAGGTATTGGAGGTAAACAATGATGCCTTGAAAAATTTTACAGCTGCTTCGTATGCTGCTGTGATTGCAGAGGCCGCCAAGTCGGAAAATGCCAAAATATTGGTAGTTTCCTCCAGTGCCAACAGCAAATATCTAGCGCCACTGCTGGCTGTTGAATTGGAAGCGGGCTACGTACCAAATGTTACGGCTCTTCCAGTTAGCACCAGTCCTTTTAAAGTAAAACATGCCGTATTCAGTAACAAGGCTTTTGCGGTTTCGGAAATTAATACCGACACCAAAATCATAGGGTTGGCAAAGAATGCCTACGGGGTACAAGAAAATGAAACTACCGCTACTACCGAATCCTTCAGCGCATCGCTACCCCAAGTTTCTATGGAAGTTGTTTCCGTAGACAAATCAACCGATAAAGTAACTATCGCGGATGCAGAAATCGTGGTTTCTGGAGGTCGTGGATTGAAAGGTCCCGAAAACTGGGGAATGATTGAAGATTTAGCGAATGTTCTTGGTGCTGCTACTGCATGTTCGAAACCCGTTAGTGATATGGGATGGCGCCCTCATAGCGAACACGTTGGGCAAACTGGGAAACCTGTGGCTTCCAACTTGTACATCGCCGTGGGTATTAGTGGTGCTATCCAACACCTGGCAGGAATCAATTCCTCCAAAGTGAAGGTGGTCATCAATAACGATCCTGAAGCACCTTTTTTCAAGGCAGCCGACTATGGCATTGTGGGTGACGCCTTCGAAATAGTGCCGGATTTGGTGGAAAAATTAAAAGAATTTAAGGCACAAAACGCATAATTTTTTATTAATTTGTGCTTTAAACAAGGCCATTCAAAGAAGTACTTCCTTGTTTGAATGGCCTTTTTAATTATCCATTTAATCTTAGGCATTGGATGCACTTTCGAAGCCTTTGTTAAGCACCTAATCTGATGAGTCTTGTACGTCTCAATATTCGTGGAATTTCCTATAGCCAAACGCAGAACGGGGCTTATGCCTTGATTTTGGAAGAAGAAGGCGGGGACCGAAAACTGCCCATAGTGATTGGCGCCTTTGAAGCACAATCGATTGCCATTGCTTTGGAAAAAGAAATAAAACCTCCACGTCCGCTTACCCATGATCTGTTCAAAAATTTTGCAGATCGTTACCAAATTGTCATCAAACAAGTAATTATCCACAAACTGGTGGATGGGGTCTTTTATTCCAGCATTATCTCGGAACAGGAAGGCGCGGAAGAAATTATCGATGCCCGAACCAGCGATGCCATAGCCCTTGCCCTTCGTTTCAATGCTCCCATTTTTACCTATAAAGGGATTTTAGACAAGGCGGGAATTCAATTAAAAACCCAGCCGAAAGAAGAAAAAATCAGTAAGGAGGAAGAAGCAGTTTTGGAAGAGTTGATTACTGGCGAGGATAAAGAATCTACCCGAAAAGTTACCGAAAACTATAGCAAATACACGTTGAAGGAATTGAATCAGATGTTGGATCAGGCCGTAAATAATGAAGATTACGAAAAAGCAGCCAGTATCCGAGATGAAATCTCCAAACGCGAAAAATAGCCTATGCGGAAGTTAATACTGCTCCTATTCACTATTCTGATAGCCCAATGGGCAGTATCCCAATCGCTCGATAAAACATGGCGTTTCTATAGCATTACCGATCAGGGAGGAACCGAACTCTTTCCCATCCAATCGGAGATAGACAGCTTATTGTTAGATAAAGGGCAGTTTCGCTACAGCTTGGCTGCTAAGAACAACCTTCAGGCCAAGGGAGAATTTGTTCGAGAAGGAAATGTCATGGTTTTCTTTTACAAAGAACCCACCGACACCATCCGGCGGTACCATATCACCCAGCTCACCGACAGCACGATGACCTTTGAAGAGAACGGCGTATCCTATGCCTTCCAATCAAAACCCAAAATCACTGAAACGAATTCCTCAAATCTTACCCTTGAAATGAACCAAGGCATGGGCATAAGTTTGGAGAGTATCATTCGGGGCATTATCGGAATGATTTTCCTCCTTCTGGTTTGCTATCTGCTAAGTAGCAATCGAAGAGCTATCGACTGGCGCCTAGTTATCACTGGAATGTTCATTCAATTAGTATTTGCCGTCCTTGTTTTGAAAGTAGATATTGTAGCTTCAGGTTTCGATTTTGCCTCTAGAAAAGTTGTGCAATTTCTTAATTTCAGTGAACGTGGGGCCGAATTTTTGTTCGGTGGATTGGTGACAGACCAAGAGACCTTTGGTTACATTTTTGCTTTTAAAGTATTACCAACAATTGTTTTTTTCTCTGCCTTTACCTCCTTGTTGTATTACCTTGGAATCCTCCAAAAAGTAGTGAAAGCTTTTGCCTGGTTCATGAGTAAAACCATGCATCTTTCCGGAGCTGAATCTTTGGCTGCCGCTGCCAATATTTTTATCGGGCAGACAGAAGCGCCTTTTGTTGTGAAACCCTACCTCGACAAAATGACCAAAAGCGAAATGCTTTGCTTGATGGTAGGCGGAATGGCCACAATCGCCGGGGGTGTCCTTGCTGCCTATATCGCCTTTTTGGGAGGAAATAGTGAAGCGGAACAAACCATTTTCGCCAAGCACCTTTTAACGGCGTCTATCATGTCGGCACCTGCAGCCATCGTGGTTGCCAAAATGCTGTATCCTGAGACTGAGGAGGTAGATCGAAAGCTAGATATTTCAAGAGAGAAGATTGGAACAAATGTGTTGGACGCAATTTCCAGAGGAACCACAGAAGGACTAAAATTGGCCGTGAACGTGGGGGCTATGCTTTTGGTATTTACCGCTGTGATTGCGGTTTTCAACTGGATTACGGTCGACTGGATCGGAGCTCCTACAGGGTTGAACGACAAAATTGTTTCGGCTACCGACGGTCGTTATCAAGGACTCTCCTTACAATATTTACTGGGAAATTTATTTTCACCCGTAGCTTGGCTGATAGGTGTTCCTTCGGAAGATATCGTTGTTGTAGGCCAGTTACTGGGTGAGAAAACCATTTTGAATGAATTCTATGCTTATGCCTCGTTAAGTGAGCTCAAAAACACGGGGGTTTTAACCAATTATCGCTCTATCGTTATTGCTACCTATACCCTTTGTGGGTTTGCCAATTTTGCTTCCATCGGAATCCAAATCGGAGGGATTGGAGTACTGGCACCTTCCCAACGCGCCACCTTAGCACGTTTCGGAATCAAGGCCCTGATTGGGGGTACAGTAGCCGCCTTGTTAACGGCCACCATTGCTGGTATGTTATTTGGTTAATAACTATTGATAACTGAACAATACCAACTGTTTTAAAAGGGCGTTTACTTTTTTACTTTTATCGCAAATCCACTTTTTCTATGAAGCAATATCATGACTTGGTAAAACATGTAATGGAAAACGGCACCTTTAAAGGTGATCGCACAGGAACGGGAACTAAAAGTGTTTTTGGCTATCAAATGCGATTCGACCTGAGTGAAGGATTTCCGATGGTGACCACAAAAAAACTGCACTTAAAATCAATAGTTTACGAACTTTTATGGTTTTTAAAAGGGGATACCAATATCGAATACCTACAAGACAACGGGGTACGTATTTGGAATGAATGGGCCGATGAAAATGGAAATTTAGGCCCTGTCTATGGTCATCAATGGCGCAATTGGAATAGTGAGGAAATCGACCAAATTAAAGAGGTGGTAGAAACATTAAAAAAGAACCCTAATAGTCGTCGGTTATTGGTGAGTGCTTGGAATCCTTCGGTGTTACCAGATACTTCCAAGTCTTTTGCTGAAAATGTGGCCAACGGGAAAGCAGCTCTTCCTCCTTGCCATGCCTTCTTTCAGTTTTATGTAGCGGATGGGAAGCTATCCTGTCAGCTATACCAGCGAAGTGCTGATATCTTTTTAGGGGTGCCTTTCAATATTGCCTCGTACGCTTTGCTCACTCTTATGATGGCTCAGGTTTGTGGTTACCAACCAGGAGAATTCATACATACCTTTGGCGATGCCCATATTTACAGCAACCATTTCGAGCAATTGGAATTACAATTGAGCCGCGAACCACGACCACTCCCAAAAATGTTGCTAAATCCAGAAGTAAAAGATATATTTGACTTCACCTTTGAGGATTTTACGCTGGTAGATTACGACCCGCATCCCCATATAAAAGGTGCTGTAGCCGTCTAAATCTATCATTATGAAAAAATTGCTTTTGCTTCTTGCCCTAGTGGCATTTGCCCCTACGCAAGCTCAAGAATGGGGAACCGTAAAAAAGAATGTTCTCACCATGAAAGAAATCGCTCCAGTTTGGCCTGGATGCGAGGGAAAACAAGGTGCGGGAAAAGACCAATGTTTCCGTCAAAGTCTGATGAACCATGTGGCTCGTAATTTCAAATACCCACCAGAAGCTTACAAGAAAAATGAGCAAGGAGTGGTTTCTGTAGAATTTCAAATCAACACTAAAGGGGAAGTAGAAATTCTTCGAGTGGAAGGCGGCACCCCTTTATTGCAGGAAGAAGCCAAACGCAACATTCTCTCCATTCCAAAAATGAAGAAACCGGGTATGCTTGGGGGAGAGCCTCACGTCATAAAGTACACAGTCCCATTCAATTTTAAAACAGGAAAATAGTTCTAAGAAGTTTCCTCTTGAACGGCCTGAATCAACCTTTCTAAATCCTCTTCGGAATTGTAGAAATGTAAACTTACACGTAACCCTTTCCCTCTTGGGGAGGTAATTATGCCTTTTGATTTTAACTTCATAAACAAGGTCGCATTTCCTTTTATATTGAATATGGAGGAATGGAGGGATCGTTGGGTGACGGAGGGTTCCAGCCAGCCCAAAGCACTAAAACGTTCTTTCGCCAACGTCGAAAGTTGGGTCACTCTATTTTCGATGAACGCTACTCCAATAGTAGACAGCAATTGAAGCGACTTTTGTAAACTGCCAAAATTTAAGGTATCCTGGTGTCCGGGCTCCAACCGTCCAATTAGGTTGATGTCATCTTTATTCCCATATACGGCGTCCGCCGAATTAAAACCAATACTTTTCGGAGAGATACACTCTTCCACATGTTCCCCGAGAATCATAAATCCGTTTCCATAGCCCGAAACCAACCATTTGTAGGTACTTGCCCCCACAATATCAAATGGCCCATTTTTAAATGAATAGGGCCAAGCCCCAAAAGATTGTGTGCCGTCCCCAACAAATAGCGTATCTGGGTAACGTTCTTTCAGCTTCTTTAAAAACTCCAAATCGATGCGAATACCATTGATGTATTGCACCAGGCTACATAGAAAAAAATCAGGTTGGAATTTTTGGAATGCTTCGGCTACAGAATCCTCCAAGTGCTCATCAATAGCCACATATTGTATTTCAAAATTACGATACTCTACAGGCCAATTGATGGAAGGATAATCTCTTTCAAGCAAAAGTATCTTTTTGCCGCTTGGTATGCCTTCCAGAAGCGCATTCAGACCAAACGAAAAATTGGGGACCAAAGCTACCCTTTTAGCCTCCGCTTCAAAAAAACGGGCTACCTCCCTCTTGATTTCCCAAATATGTTCCTTGTGGTTGTCTCGAAACAGGCTGGCTTGGCCTAAAAATGCCGTATCATGTTCCCTGCGCCAATCAGCCACCGATTTCGGTAAGAGTCCACTCGCAGCTGTATTCAAATATGTGTATTTCCCAACCACTGGAAATTCCGTGGCAAAATCGATTGAATTTATCTTCATTCTCTTAAAATTTGGGTATTTTTATGCAAGTCTTAAAGGTACTTCGATGTTTTCTAACGACAAAAAATCTGAACGAATCGATTCCGAACAACGGGAGCAATACGACTATGCCCGGCGTAGGATAAAGCAGAAGAAACGATTAATGCAGCACTTCGTCGTCTTTCTTGCCGGTTCCATTTTATTGATTATCATCAATCCCATCCTGAAAATTGGAGAAGACTTCTTTATAAAAAATTGGTTCGCTTGGGCCATATTGCTCTGGGCACTGCTCTTCCTTATTCATGTGCTCAATGTATTTGTTGTGAATCGCTTTATGGACAAAGAGTGGGAAGACCGACAGATGGAAAAATTAAAAGTCAAGCAGGAAAAGCGCATTTCAGAAATGGAAGCCCAACTGAAAATGGACTCCGATAACACAAAAAAAAACGAATCGCCGAAAGCTTCAAATACCCTATGATTACCCTCATTGCTGCTGCAGGAGAAAACAACGAATTGGGCAAAGACAACGACTTGGTTTGGCACTTACCCGACGATTTCCAGCATTTCAAAACCAGAACCACTGGTCATTACATCATTATGGGAAGGAAAACCTTTGAATCCTTTCCAAAATTATTGCCCAATAGAACCCACGTTATCATTACTCGAAATGAGGAGTATACCGCAGAAGGGGCTTTTGTAGTTCGTTCCTTGGAAGAAGCCTTCGAACTAGCACAAGAAGACCCCCAACCCTTTGTCATTGGCGGTGGTGAAATTTATCACCAGGCCCTTCCCCATGCCCACAAAATAGAACTAACTCGAGTGCACGGTACGTTTGAAGCCGACGCCTACTTTCCAGAAATTCCCGAAGAAAAATGGGAATTGGTACAGGAAGAATTTCATCCAAAGGATGCGCGCCATAATTATGCCTTTACCTTTCAGACCTACGTAAGAATAGCAAATGGATAATCTCCTAAGGAGCATCTGTGAGCAATTGGAAATTCCTTACTCAGGCTATAAGGCCCTTACAGGAGGGGATATCAATACTGTTTTTTTGGTACAGTCAGGGTCGGATCGATGGGTGTTTAAACTCAACCACGCCCAGCGATATCCTGGAATGTTCCAAGCCGAGGCTAAAGGGCTCGAATTACTTCAAAAAAGCAACAGCTTTCAGATTCCAAAAGTCAAAGCAACGGGTGAATTCCAAAACCAAGCCTATCTTGTATTGGAATACATCCCAAAAGGGGCTACTAGTTCGAAATTTTGGGAAATCTTTGCAAAGGAGATAGCCCTTTTACATCAAACCACCCAAGATTATTTCGGTCTGGATCATGACAATTATATTGGAAGTCTTCCCCAATACAATTCGCACCGTGAAAAAGCCAGTGAATTCTATATCGAACAGCGTTTGGAGCCTCAATTCAAAATAGCAAGGGATCTAGGTTTTTCATTTCAGTTAGGAGCCCTTTATAAGAATTTGGAAAGCGAAATTCCTGGGGAATCTCCCTCCCTGGTACACGGCGATCTTTGGAATGGAAATTACCTAATTCATGAAATGGGAACGCCTGTTCTTATTGACCCCGCTGTGGCTTTTGCACCCAGGGAAATGGATATAGGAATGATGCACCTATTTGGAGGATTTCCCGAAAAAGTCTTTTCAATCTATGACGAACTATTGCCAATGCCACCAGATTGGAAAGAACGGATCCCCATTTGGCAATTGTACTATCTTTTGGTTCATGTAAACCTATTTGGAAGAAGTTACTATGGGCAAGTTAAACGCATCATCGACCATTTTTCCTAAGGAAAATTCTATTTTTGCAGTATAAACCAATACAGTATGAAAGCATATGTATTCCCCGGGCAAGGGGCTCAATTCACCGGTATGGGTCAGGATCTTTACGAAAATTCCGCGTTGGCCAAGGATCTTTTTCATCAAGCAAATGATATTTTAGGCTTCGACATCACAAAAATTATGTTCGAAGGAAGCGCCGACGACCTCAAGCAAACCAAAGTGACCCAACCCGCCATTTTTCTTCATTCTACTATTTTGGCGAAAGTACTAGGAGATACGTTCCAGCCCGATATGGTTGCAGGACATTCCCTTGGAGAATTTTCCGCTTTGGTGGCCAATGGCACATTGGCATTTGGAGATGCCCTTCAATTGGTTTACAAAAGGGC
>CAZOSF010000018.1:5549-10065 GCA_964582415.1 uncultured Alteromonas sp. | reverse complement strand
CCGAATTGGCTGCTGCGATTGAAGAAACTACTTTCAATACCCCAAGATGTCCAATTTATCAGAATGTAACCACTAATGCCGTTAGTGATCCGGAAGAAATTAAGAAAAATCTGGAAGCGCAACTAACTGCACCCGTTAAATGGACGCAAAGTGTTGAACAAATGATTGCCGATGGCGCTACCACCTTTATTGAAGTAGGTCCAGGCAATGTTTTGCAAGGGTTGGTGAAGAAAATAAACAAAGACACCAGCACGGAAAAAGCCGAGTTTTCCGTTAGGTAAAAAATAATTTCCGCGTAAACTTTTATCGGCATTGACCGATTTCCAAACCATAGATGCTAAGTTGGTTGAAAATTTAGCACTATGGAAAAGTTTGTATTACCCACCGTCAGTAAAGATTGGGAGCTTTTCTTAAAAAGCCATCCCGATAGTAAAACTGCTAAAAAAGGGTTCTTTGTCAAAACCCTCGAACACCTTAACCAATGGCTCGGTAAATGGGAATCGCCCATACCGGTATCCGAGAAAGCGCAATCGGAGACATCCACCTTGGTTAACGAAAGTCTCGCAGAACGAATCAACGTGCCAGCAGAGGTAATTCATACGCTCATGGATGCGTTGAAAGACTTTGAAAGTGAAAAAGGCTATTTAGACCGAGAGTTGGATCTTCCTAAGTTGGCAAAGACTTTGGGAACCAATCATAGTTATCTCTCACGCGTGGTTAACCATGTAAAAGGGAAACCCTTCAAAAAGTATTTGAACGATATGCGCATTGAACATGCCTTTATCGAGTTACAGACCAATCCGAAAAAACGATTGTTTACCGTGGAGGCTATTGCTTTTGAAAATGGTTTCCGCTCTGCTGAAAGCTTCTCCAAAAAATTCAAGGAACGCTATTCGTACTATCCTTCTGAATTCTTGAAGCGGCTTGCGGCATTCGACACCTTATAATTGCTGTGAAAGGAAATTTTTTAGGATTCTTAAAACGGTTCTCTCAGGAGGGCCGTTTTTAGTTGATACCCCGAATTTTCTTTTCCCAAACCCATGCTGAAGACAACGCTTCCTCTATAGACATTTTGGTGTGCCATCCCAATACATCACGAGCCTTGGAAGTATCTGCATACACTGCCGTCACATCCCCCGGCCGACGTTCCACAATCTGGAAAGGTACCTTTACACCAGTAGCCTTTTCAAAAAGCTGCAGTAATTCCAATACGGACGTTCCGGATCCCGTACCTACATTGAACACTTCATAGGCTTCCGAATTCTTCCCGTCTTCCAATCGCATTAGGGCGGTTACGTGTGCGTCTGCCAAATCTACAACATGGATGTAATCACGTATGCAACTTCCGTCTGGAGTTGGGTAGTCATCTCCAAAAACCGACAATTTCTCCCGAAGTCCGGCAGCAGTCTGTGTTATGTAAGGCACCAAGTTCTGTGGAATTCCTTTAGGCAATTCCCCGATGGCAGCAGAAAAATGGGCGCCTATGGGGTTGAAATAGCGCAGTGAAATCCCTTGGATATTCGTCGCCTTGGTAGTATCTAAAAGTATCTCCTCTGCAATCTGCTTGGTATTTCCGTATGGCGAAAGGGCCTGTTTGACAGGAGCATTTTCGGTTATTGGCAAAATATCCGGCTCCCCATATACCGTACAGGAGGAACTGAAGATAAAATGATGAATCTGGTGTTTTTGACAAGCTTGCAAAAGGTAGATCAAGGAATTGAGATTGTTCTCATAATAAAGCAACGGATTTTCGACACTCTCCCCCACCGCTTTACTTGCAGCAAAATGAATAATCCCGGAAACGGTATGGGCATCGAAGAATCCTTCAACGGCTTCTTTATCTCGGAGATCCATTTTCACAAAATTGGGTGCCTTCCCTGTAATCTTTTCGATCCCCTCGAGTACGGTTAGTTCTGCATTGGAAAGATTATCGATAACTACCACCTCATAGCCTGCCTGTTGCAAGGCCACCACGGTATGCGACCCAATATATCCTAAACCTCCAGTGACCAGAATTTTTCCCATAGGACTATTGGTTTAAATACTCCTTGATGGTCGTAGTGATAAAATCAATTTGCTCGTCATCCAGTTCAGTATGCATTGGGAGGGAGATGACTTCCTTAACCAACTGGTTCGTTACTTTGAAATCGGCTTCATTATAGCGCTCATCGGTATACGCTTTCTGGGCATGCAGTGGAATAGGATAATAGACCCCACAAGGAATTCCTTTTTCATTTAAATGCTTCACCAAACCATCCCTATCCGCATTTAAAATTCGAAGGGTATACTGATGAAAAACGTGACAATCACAAGTATCACATATAAAGTTCGTCCCCTTACAGGTTCCTGTTGGAGTTACCACATTAGAGACTCCAGCGAAAGCCTTGGTGTATTTTCGAGCGGCTTCCCGCCTTGATGTATTGTAGGCATCCAAATGGGGTAGTTTGGCACGTAATACTGCGGCTTGTATTGAATCTAATCGCGAATTCACCCCAACCACGTCGTGATGGTACCGCTCATACATTCCATGATTCACTATACCACGAATGATATGGGCTAAATCGTCATCATTGGTAAAAATAGCTCCCCCATCACCATAGCATCCCAAATTTTTGGATGGGAAAAAGGAAGTCGAAGCGACATGACCAATGGCCCCTGTTTTTTTCTTTGAGCCATTGCTATATATGTAATTTGCACCAATTCCTTGGGCGTTATCTTCTATTACAAAAAGGTTGTGCTTTTCAGCGAGTGCCATGATTTCCTCCATAGGTGCCGCCAATCCAAATAAATGAACAGGGACAATCGCCTTGGTCTTAGGTGTTATCGCTCTTTCAATGGCGTTGATATCAATATTGAAAGTAACAGGATCCACATCTACCAAAACAGGAGTTAATCCCAATAGTGCAATCACCTCAACAGTCGCAGCAAAGGTAAAGTCGGCCGTAATAACCTCATCTCCTGGCTGCAATCCCAATCCCATCATGGCCACCTGCAGTGCATCGGTACCATTGGCACAGGGAATCACGTGTTTTACTTTAAGGTAGTCCTCCAATTCCTTTTGAAAAGCATGTACTTGGGGACCATTAATGAAGGCTGTGGATTCGATAACTTCAAGAACCGACTGGTCTACCTGATTCTTGATGTGTTCATATTGACCCTTAAGGTCAACCATTTGTATTTTCTTCATGCGGTTTTTCTGAAATTCCTCAAAATTACAAAAATTGGAATCGGCTTACAATCCAATTCCTTAAAGAAACGTATTTTAGCACGACTTAATTTATGAAGCGGAACATCTATAATTTCTTGGTGCATGCCAGCAAGGTGGTTCTTTGGCCCACCCAGTTCTTCAGTCCAAAAATGAAGCTGTTTTTGGAAGGTCGAAAAGATGTTTTTAAAATGCTTCAAAAACACATTTCCAAAACAGACAAAACCCTTTGGTTTCATTGCGCCTCATTGGGTGAATATGAGCAAGGACTTCCAATTATGGAAGCCCTCAAAAAGGAGTACCCCAATCACAAATTGGTGCTGAGCTTTTTTTCTCCTTCCGGATATGAAGTGCGGAAGAACGCCCCAATTGCCGATGTAGTGTGCTATCTTCCTCTGGATACTAAGAAAAACGCAAGACACTTTCTACAACTGGTGCATCCCGAAATGGCTTTTTTTGTGAAATATGAGTTTTGGCCTAATTATTTATTTGAATTAAAAGCTAAGGGAATCCGAACCTTTCTAATTTCTGGTGTCTTTAGAAAAAATCAATCATTTTTTCGTTCCCAAGGAAATATCCTCAGGGAAGCGCTTCAAACTTTCGAACATTTTTTCCTTCAAAATAACGAGTCCCTGAACCTTTTGAATGGAATCGGGTTCAATAATGCCAGTGTAAGTGGTGACACCCGTTTCGATCGTGTTTCCAAGCAACTGGAAATGGACAATCGACTGGATTTTATGGAAGGTTTTAAGGGCGACTCTTTCTGCCTGGTTTGCGGAAGTACATGGCCTGAAGATGAAACGGTTTTACTTTCTTTCCTCAATTCGGAAGTAAGCAAATCATTGAAAGTAGTCATCGCTCCCCATAAGATAGATCCCCAGAAAATAAAGGAACTTCAAAAAAAATTAAACGGTACCTCCGTACTTTATACTCAGCATATAGCAGAGAACCCATCCCATGCTCAAATTTTAATTTTGGATACAGTAGGATTGCTTTCAAAGGTCTATTCTTACGCCGATTTGGCCTATGTTGGAGGGGCCATGGGAACCTCTGGGCTTCATAATATTTTAGAGCCCGCTACTTTCGGCGTACCCATTGTTATTGGCAAAAACTATGAGAATTTTCCCGAAGCCAAAAAACTGGAAGACCTAAAGGGTTTATTTTCGGTTGGAAATGCCAAGCAATGTCAAGATCTATTGTTGAAACTTATATCAGATCACTCCTTCCGTTCCTCTTCTGGAGCAATATGTAAATCGTTTGTAGAAAAAAACACGGGTGCTACGAAAAGGGTGTTGGAATATTTACGGCAAC
>CAZOSF010000018.1:0-5449 GCA_964582415.1 uncultured Alteromonas sp. | reverse complement strand
GTGAGCTTGCTGTTTACCTGCCATAGTTCCTGAATGTCCTGAACATTTACTTCTATGGGTAAGTATTCAGGATTTAAGGAAATCAATCGTATCCGATTGGGCATATTGGGGATTTTCTGCATCTTTTTTACCAAGACAGAATCTTGAAGTACGACGATATAAATTTTACTGTCGGAAGCTTCCATGATGCTAGGTACCGCCCTACCCAATACCCAATCGTTTGGGCGAATATTGGGCAACATACTATCACCTTCTACCTGAAAGCCTCTATAAGTAGCGTTTCGGTATTGCGGCAAGGGTATGTTAAAGACAGGTAATGAACCCACCCATTCCGAATCTTGAATATTATGTGGATATCCTGCAGCTGCCTTTTGGTTTACCAGGAGAATGGTTTCATTTCCTTCAGTATCGACAGTGATCACTTTCGGACTCACATCAACCTGATCGAGATTAACGTATTGCACAAAACTCTTTCCATAGAGCCAAAGGGGATTGATACCGAATTTCTCCAACAATTTCATCACCACATGACCGGTGATTTTGATTTTTCCCCTTTCGATATCTGCAGTACTGGACTTTATTCCTAACAACTCGGCAAAGGCTTGCTGCGTGTACCCTTGTTCTTCCCGAATCTTTTTAAAGCGAACGGTTTCTATGGATAATGGTTTGTCCATACTCAAAGATACCTTTATTTGGAATATATCCAAATTTATTTTGGAATTAATCCAATAAAAATAATTTTTAGGCATTTTGTTAAAGGGACGAAAAAACCACTAATTTTGCGCAAATTTTAATACTATACCAAACCATGAAAAAAGTATTTGTAACCTTCGCTATGCTAGCATTTGTTGTTTCTTTCACTTCTTGTCGTGAGACGGAACAGAAGACCGAAGACGCAATGGAAGCCGTGGAAGATGCAGCTGATGATGCTGGTGAGGCTTTGGAAGAAGCTATGGATGAGGCCGGTGATGCTGTTGAGCAAACCATGGAAGAAACCCAAGAAGCTGTAGAAGAAGCTATCGACTCGCTAAGCAACTAAGAATTGGGAGACACTTCCCTTTCAAAAACATGAAAAAAAGCCCTGCGTTCTGCGGGGCTTTTTTGTTTAACAATTTTTTGTTGAAATGCCTAATGGCATGGCATGGTTTGTGGTTCACCTTCGAAAATTCAAAAGCACATGAACAAACACACAAACGCCATCATTTTTGGCATCGCCATCATCGCCTCTGCCCTTGTCTTGGGCAACGCCTTTATGAATCGCAACAAAACCGCTGGAACCATTAGTGTTACCGGTTTAGGAAAAGCCGATTTCGATTCGGATCTTATTGTATGGGAAGGACATTTTGAAGCCCTGAATACCGATCTCAAACAAGCCTACCTTACCTTGGAGAATAACAAACGAATCGTTCAAACCTACTTGGAAGGAAAGGGAATAAAGTCGTCCGAAATCGTTTTTAGTGCGGTTCGCACCAATGAAGAATACAAACGTCAGTATACCGCCAACGGCGATTACATAGGCGACCTATTTGTAGGGTACAAACTAACCCAGAATATCCAGATTGAATCAAAGGAAGTGGACAAAATTGAAAAAGTCTCCCGAGAAATTACCGAACTTCTCAATCAAGGCGTTCCATTTTATTCAAGCACCCCCCGGTATTATTACACCCAATTAGCCGATCTTAAAATTGAAATGATTTCCAAAGCCACAGAGGATGCCCGCGTTCGCGCAGAAAAAATCTCGGAAAATTCGGGAAGTGACCTAGGCATTCTTCAAACCGCAAAAATGGGGGTCTTTCAAATTACGGGGCAAAATTCGGGCGAAGATTACTCTTGGGGTGGAACCTTCAATACCACCTCCCGAGCGAAAACAGCATCGATTACCATGAAATTAGTCTACGAGGTAGACTAAGCCGACATTCAGAAAAAACCTATATTAGAGGAAAATGTACTGTTATGAGAGTAGTCGTTTTCCTCTTTTTATTGGTGGCGCTGAACCTCGAGTGTCAAAATTCAAATTCGCATACTGAAGCCCAGACACCACCTATCCAAGATCGGTTTCTCTATCACAATCTCCTCTTTAAATGGAAAGATTCCATCAACCCTGTGATGAAGGATGAAATGCTGGAACTACTAGAGGGGATTCCCGAAAAAATCGAAGGATTCGAAACGATTGAATTTAAGACTTTAGAGCAGGGAGAAGGAGAATTCGACCTCTTGGTGATTCAAAAGTATACTTCCCGGGAAGCGGAAGAAATCTATCAAACACATCCCGACCATCTAAAGGCGAAAACCTATGGCCAGGAATTGATTGCAAAAATGTCCAAATTCGATTATTGGGCGGAATGAATTAGTGTTCTCCTTCCCATTCCTTATAAAACTCTTCCAAATACAACTCCATAAACCGGTGTCTCTTTTCGGCCATGGCTTTCCCAGTTTCCGTATTCATCCGATCCTTTAATAGCAGTAGTTTTTCGTAAAAATGATTAATGGTAGGAGCCGTACTTTTTTTGTATTCCTCTTTAGACATATTCAGTTTGGGCGAAATTTCAGGATCATAAAGTGCCCTATTCTTAAAACCTCCATAATTGAAGGTCCTCGCAATCCCGATAGCTCCAATAGCATCCAAGCGATCCGCATCTTGAACCACCGCTAATTCGGGAGAATAAAATTCTTGGTTGTGATTACCCCCTTTAAAGGAAATATGTTGGATAATGTTTACGACATGCTGAACGATTTCCTCAGAAACCCCTTCATTTTCCAGAAAAGCTCGAGCCATTCTTGGCCCCACAGTTTCATCTCCATCGTGGAATTTTGAGTCGGCTATATCATGTAGCAAAGCCCCCAGTTCTACGATCAAATGGTCCACTTTTTCGGTTGAGGCGATATGTCGAGCACATTGCCAAACCCGGTAAATATGCCACCAGTCGTGACCGCCTTCCGCTTGAGAAAGTTTCGTTTTAACAAAGGCAACTGTTCTTTGAATGAGGGAATCTGAAGTCATTCAACAAAAGTAGCACAAACTTTTACATCCTCAATAAATTGGAAACCCACACAACACCAAACAAGCTTCCATTAAGTAAGTAAAGTACCAATCTTGTGTGTTGCTATCGGCAGCCTTCAAATCGTGAACTGTAACGGAAGTCGCCAATACATACGGACCATCAATCAATATCTCGGCTATCAAACTTCCCGTTTCTTTGTCAGATTCATCCAGCTTGGCACAATTGATGGATTCTATGTATAACTCCTCATAGGATCTATCGGTCACGAGGTTTCCATCTTCCCGGTCATACCAAGTTTCGTACATAAACAATTCCTTCTGAAAATCATCTACCCGACTTACAGCAGCATCAAAGGAAACGGCTTTTTTAATGAGAATGTTCATCTCCACATTACCGCTTGGGCTCCAAGCGCGCAAGAGACCATTAGCTGCATCATACTCAAAACGCAGTCCATTGGGTATCGCCACAGTGGCGCCCGTTGCATAATCTTCATAGACATCCACTTGGTGGCCGTAAATGTCATAACCACTCAAGTCTGCCGCATAATTTCGATAGGTTTTTATTGCATCTTGATCTTCAGGGAAGGCACTCACGTAAATATCCGACAATAGTTCTGAGAAGATATAATACATGTCCAAATCTGAAGAAGCCGTATCGAAAGACTGATTATCGGAGCGCGCATTTTTAAGAAATCCCAGGGTGGAGACAGGTACATTTACGTCTTCCTTCGAATCTATTAATTGCTGCAAATGGGCTCTAGTAGAAATAGCCCAATTCATACGTTGTACACCCTTTTTCAAACCGCCGTCGGCGATACCCACCAATTCCCCATTAGCATTGTAAATAGGAGAACCGGAATCCCCATGCTGAATCGGGTCGCCCAAACGAATGATCTGAGCCGTTGGTAAGGGGTAGCCATTATCATATAGCCATTTGTATTGTGGGGATCCCGACTCGATGATGGTGGTCAAGGGATGGAAATTAGTAAAAAGGCCCATCGGACCCTCGAGAATATCAGGTCTATTGGTGTAACCAGAGATAAAATATTTCCTGCCAGCATCTGGTGTCTCTCCCGATAAAGGCACCGCTGGAAGGCCTAAGGGTTCATCCAATCGAAGCAACGCCAGGTCGGATTCCTTGTGTACCTTAACAATGGTTGCCCCCACAAGTCTTCCTTTGGCTTTGGAATACACCCCAATGTTCTTTTGACCCGCTACAACGTGAAGAGCGGTAAGTACATGGTCTTTTTTGATGGCGACTACCCCGATACCTCTTTTCTTTCCCTTCACTTCAATCTGCACGATAGATTCGGCGTTTCTTTGGGCCAGCACCACAGAGGAAACAAAAACCAATAGTATTAAAAGCAATACGGATTTTTTCATAATTGATGGGTTAGTTATTATTCACGGCAAAGCATCGTGAAAATTGCCTTGGACAATTCCCTTAGCGTTCCTGTTTCTTCCGATGCATCTAAAATTGCAATGGTCAATGGCCCAACTTCGCGAATATCGGACGACGCGCCCAGATCGGACACTGTATTTTTAATGTCAGCATGGTTTATGGTGTTGTTTACACCAGCACAGAAAGAATCATAAACTTCATCACTCGCCCCGCCCAAAGCACATGCCAGATTTTTAATAGCAGCCAATATATTTCGCTGACTCGTTTCATCCACTTTTTCCAATGCCAGAGCGAGTTGCTCAAAATCGCCCTGTTTCAATTTAAAGGCGGAAAGTGCATTACTCATACTACCATTATAATTAGAATCGATATCCATATCGTTACAATAGTTGATCATACTCTCTTTATTGAAGAGGAACCCATCGGCAGCATTGTTCTTTTCAGCAGCCAATTCAGCCTGCTTGGTATCAACATTCAGAATAGCATCTTTCTTAAACAATTTGAACTTTTCATAGATCACCAGCTCCTGCGCCAAAAGCGGATCCACACCGGCATCGGTCCAATTGGATACTTGTTTTTCAATGGTAATGGACAATATACCATGGGTACGCATATACATCCCCAAAAGCAGGGCAATTACTGTGGCAACACCAAAGGCTCCTGCACGAATACCATTGAGATAGATGCGATGGTTTACTTTTTCTGGAGCTTCTTCTTGCTTGGAAAACAAGCTTTCCTGCAACCCCAAAAAGGCGGCCAAGATACCCGCCAAAGCCCCTAAAATGGTTTTTACTACTGGAGAAACAGAAAATCCGATAATGATACCTAATAGCAGTCCAATACCAATACCAGAAAATAGCTGACTGTAGAATAAACTACGTCGCGAGGGGGGAGTATTCATAGGTTGTTAGTTAGTTGTCTGATTTAAAGATAGAAAGAAAAAAGGAATCGTATACTTTTGCTCGCTGGAAAAGTGTGGAGGCATTCATTCATTTGTTACAACGAACACGGACGAACAACCTCAAGCCTTCAGCCTTCAACCTTCA
>CAZOSF010000017.1:14016-35074 GCA_964582415.1 uncultured Alteromonas sp. | reverse complement strand
TTTCCCATCTTCGCATCGTCTGGGTACAGTTCTGCTGAAATGCCATTTCTACGCAGTACCGTAATAGCTTTCATACAATAGAGGGCTTCCTTTTCTCCAAAGTTGATGAAAAGTGCTTTGGTGTTTGCGGAAACCGTGGTCGGAAATACCTCCAACTCTTCCATTACCAAATAGATACGATCCAATCCAAAAGAAATACCAACCCCACTCATGTTTTTCAATCCAAAGATACCAGTAAGGTCATCATAGCGACCGCCACCACCAATACTTCCCATAGCAACGCCTTTGGGAGCGGCTACTTCAAATATGGCTCCGGTATAGTAGTTCAATCCACGTGCTAATGTTACGTCGATTTCCAAAGAAGCACTCTCCAATCCAAGTTGCTCTATGTTCGAAACGATAAAGGAAAGTTCTTCTATGCCCTTCCCTCCTGTTTCAGAAGAAGACAATAATTCCTTCAACAAATTCAATTTGTCCTGTGCTGAACCCGATGCCGTAAACAAGGGTTGTACTTTGGTAATTGCAGCCTCTGATATACCCTTTTCACGCATTTCATTTTTCACACCCTCCTCTCCTATCTTATCCAGCTTGTCCAAAGCCACGGTAAAATCAATCAGCTTATCGGCGGCACCAATCACCTCGGCAATGCCACTTAGGACCTTACGGTTGTTCATCTTGATAGTGGTGCCCTTCAATCCCAATTGGGTAAAAACCGCATCATACAACTGCACCAATTCGACCTCTTGCCATAGGGAATCACTACCTACCACATCGGCATCGCATTGATAGAACTCACGGAAGCGTCCTTTTTGGGGCCTATCGGCGCGCCAAACTGGCTGCATCTGGTAGCGCTTGAACGGAAAGGTAATTTCGTTCTGATGTTGTACCACATAACGTGCAAAAGGAACCGTAAGGTCATACCGTAATGCTTTCTCCGATATTTTTGGGGTTAACTTATTGCTATCCCGCTCTTCATAGGTAGCATCATCTACCTTATTCAAGTAGTCACCGCTGTTCAGTATTTTGAAAATGAGCCGATCTCCCTCTTCCCCATATTTCCCCATTAGGGTCTCGTAGTTTTCAAAGCTGGGAGTTTCTATCGGTTGGAAACCATAGGAGGTAAAACAACCTTTAATGGTATCCATGATATAATTCCGCTTCACTACTTCTTCCGGAGAAAAGTCTCTCGTTCCTTTGGGTATGGAGGGTTTCTGTGCCAACTGACTCGTATTTTTAATTACACTGCAAATATCTTAAAAATTAACAGGACTACCATTGGCAATTTGACGATAACTTGATGGAATCTACCCCTCTGTCTATCTTTTTCGTAGATTTGAATAAGGCCTTTTCAGATTCTACCAATAGCTAAGTATCTCATTTTGCCACTCTTTAATTTCTCAAATATCACAAAGGTATATCGCCCTGAATTGAACGGATTGCGTGCTGTCGCCGTACTTATGGTCTTATTTTATCATTTAGGGTTTGAATGGATGCAAGGGGGATTTTTAGGCGTGGATATTTTCTTGGTGCTTTCTGGTTATTTTATCAGTAAGAACCTCCTGTTCAGTTTGCAGAACAACAAATTCAGCTTTTTAGGTTTTTATGCGAATCGATTACGAAGATTGTTCCCTGCTCTTATTAGCACCTTACTTCTTGTACTCATTCTTGGTCACTTTTTATTGTCTATCAATGCCTATGAGCGATTGGGTGCCTCAACTTTTTTTGCATCACTCTCGGCTTCCAATTTCTTTTTTTGGAAGGAAAGTGGCTATTTCGATACAGGTGCTTTTAATAAACCGCTGCTGCATATGTGGTCGCTGTCATTGGAGGAACAATTTTACCTCCTATGGCCACTCTTATTGTTCTTAATTTTCAAAAAAACCAGGAAATTACTTGGGTGGATTGTCATTATGGGCATCGCACTATCTCTTTTCCTCTGCCAGCGATATTATTCTTCAGACCCCTCGGCCGTCTTTTTTTTACTTCCCTTCCGGATGTTTGAATTCCTATTGGGAATTCTTTGTATCGGTGTGGAAAGACATCCTCTATTTAAGAACAATGCATTAAGGGAAATCCTTTTTTTACTCGGATTGATTTCAATGTTGGGTTCGGCCGTAATGCTTTCAGGCGACTTCCAGATGCCCGGACTTCTTTCCCTGATCCCAGCCGTTGGGGCGATGATGGTGATTATTGGCGGGCATGCACAAGGCATGAGTTGGACGTTGAAAAATAGCGCCATGGAATATATAGGAAAGGCCTCTTATTCCATCTATTTAATCCATTGGCCATTTATTGTTTTTTATAAGATATACAAAACAGGTGTTTATACATTCACGGACCAACTCCTACTGGGAGCCATTTCAATTGTGTCTGGATTCTTGATGTGGAAATTTATTGAAAACACCTTTCGATATCGTAAAAGTAAACATAGGAAAATCGATACCATTTGGTTGGGTGTGCCTGGAATGATACTGCTTTTGGCATTTGTGAGCCATCAGCTATGGAAAGATGATCATTTTCTTAAAAACTATTCAGATGTCCTCTATTTAAGTCATGATGAAGTCCTGGCCAACAGAGACCGCTATTTGTCGGAATTTCAGGAAGGAAGTCCTTTGTTGCAAGGAAAACCAGGAGCGGGTCATGTTATGGTACTGGGGAATTCCCATGCAGTTGATTTGATGTATATGCTCCGGATGAACGGTTTTGAAAGCAAAATTACGTATCTGAATTCTCGAGGTCTCTGCCTAAATTTTGGTTATCCCATTTATGAAAAAGATAGTCTGCTGTGTAAAAAGCAACGGATTGCAAATCTTAAAAACAAGGATTGGGCTACAGTTGATGCCATCTATTTACATGATAATTGGTCAAAGTATGAACGTAGCACCCTTCAAGAAATGCTCTTTCAAATAAGGGAAATAAGTAAGGCACCCATTTTTGTTATTGGTCCAAAAATGACTTTTGAAAAGGACATACCGGAAATTGTTGCTGAAAGCCATAGCTTAGATCCAGAATTCATTAATTGTTTTTCAAAGGAATACGAACGGAATTGGAAAATAGTATTAAACGACCAACTGAAAGAAGAGTTTCGAAGTCAATTATATCGGGATCTGAATATCTATTATGTCGATTTACTTCGTGTTCAGGGAGGGTTGGGTATGGACGACTTTAAGGTCGTTTCAGAAATGGACCTTTCCTTTTTCTATTTCGACTGGAATCATTTCACTCCTGAAGGCGCTAAAAAGGTTGGGCACAACTTGAAAGCAATTTACCCAGAACTATTCAAATCCCGATGAACCCAACACCAAAAAAATATGGCACTCTCGTTCCTTTGGGTATGGAGGGTTTCTGTACCAAAACGACTGCCCTAGAATGATGAACTGAAAATATACGAGGAACAATTAGCAATGAACAATGAACAATTGAGTGAAGCGTAAATAGTAATGCGTAAAGCGTTAAGAAATAACAATCGTTGCCCCCCTTTACTCATAACATTTTCGCTTAACATTCAGCGCCACTCCTTCTCACATCACACATCTCACATCTCACTATTAATATGTAACTTTACATTAGTAAAAACTACTAATAGCTCAAAGACCCAGAATACATGTTTAAACTCTTCAGGGAAAACGTACGAATTGCCCTCGACAGCATAAAATCGCAGCTGCTTCGCACCATTCTTACCATTGTAATTATTGCTATTGGTATCTGGGCCTTGGTGGGTATTTTAAGTGCCGTAAAAGCGCTTGAAAATACCATTTCCTCCAGTTTTGCCTCCATGGGATCGAACACCTTCAACATCCAACGCTACGATTTCCAAACCCAACGTCATGGCGGTGGTGAACGGAGGAAAATCAATCCCATAATCAGTTATGAGGACATTCGAGAGTTTATGGATGTGTATGATTATCCTTATACCCAAACGGCCATTTCATTCCGAGGCACCGGTACGGCAGAGGTAAAATACGAAAATCAGAAAACCGATCCGGAAGTACCCGTCCTTGGGGTGAATGAGTACTATATTGCCAATACCGGAAGTGAATTGCAACTCGGACGGGAATTCAACTACTTCGATATCCAAAACAATAACCCCGTATGCGTGATTGGTTCGGACTACATGAAGAATTTCTTTGAAACGGTAAACCCAATTGGGAAAACCATCAGTGTTCGTGGTCATAAATTCCGTGTCATTGGGGTCTTGGAGGAGAAAGGTTCCACCTTTGGCAATAGTCAGGATTTAAAAATATTAATCCCTATTCAGGTTGCACGGGGAATTTTTACCGAGCCCAGTATCAATTACACTATCAGTGTCATGGTGACCAAGAAGGAGCTGATGGACGAAGCTCAGGATGCCGCCATAGTTTCCTTTAGAAATATTCGACGATTGAGTCCGACGGAAGAGGATAATTTCGGAATCGAGCGCTCGGACGACCTTATCAACAGAGTGGCTTCACTAACAGGAGTTTTGGAAACTGCGGCTTGGATCATAAGTATTATTACCATCTTGGGGTCTTCCATTGCCTTGATGAACATTATGTTGGTCTCGGTTACGGACCGCACTCGAGAAATTGGGGTGCGGAAAGCCATGGGCGCAAAGCGTTCTACCATTTCCACCCAGTTCTTTATTGAGACCATAGTTATTGCTCAGCTTGGATGTATTCTGGGAATCCTCCTCGGAATTATCACTGGAATTGTATTCGCCCGACTCGTCGATTTCGAATACTCCCTCCCCATTGGCGCCATGATTGCTTCAATTATCATCTCATTTGTAGTGGCAGTGCTGGCGGGCTCTTATCCAGCAAATAAAGCAGCAGGGCTCGACCCCATAGAAAGTTTACGCTACGAATAATTAGGACAAGACCTTTTCAATGGCTTGAAACAGCTCACCTTCGGTAATCACTGCCCCTTGTTGGATTAATGTGAAGATATCCAAATTACGACCGTTGACGTATTCTTTTGTAGCGGTGAGCAATTCCACGACATCCGAATGAAATTCCCTTTCCAACCATTGTAAGCCCTCTTGGGTAGTAAAGTCTACATTTTCATCGGTTTTTATCACCATGGCTTTCATCTCTGTTTCCCCTAATTGGAAAAGAAAGAGTTGCTGCGGACTATTGTTTTCAAGGTAATCTATTTTTGAAAGGACCCCTTCCCAAATAATATCACTGAAGACATCCAGTACCTGCTCTGCTACATCGGGTTGTTGGGCTTTAATTGCATCCCATTTGGGTTTGTCCACCCCTTGAGTTGCCAAAAATTTGGCGAATTCATCGTGAAGATCCTCAAATTGTTCCTTGGTGAGTCGTGTATATCTCATGGTTAAAAAAAAGCCCTCCATGGAAATCCAGGAGGGCTTGACTATCTAGGTTTAATAGTATTATTTAGCTTCTGCTACTACGTCGAATGAGAAGTTCTCAACCACTTCACGGTGGAAACGGATGGTAGCTTCGTACATTCCAACACGCTTGATCAAGCCTCCGGCGATGTTGATGAATTTCTTATCGATTTCAACACCTTCTTTTGCCAAGGCATCCGCAAGATCTACATTGCTTACAGAACCGAACAATTTATCACCTTCACCAACTTTGGCGGCGATTTTAATTTCCAATCCTTGCAATTTTGAAGCTTGCTTTTTAGCGTCTTCAATAACTTTAGCTTCCTTGTGAGCACGTTGCTTTAACGTCTCCGCCAATACTTTCTTAGCAGATGGAGTCGCTAGCACGGCCAATCCTTGGGGAATAAGGTAGTTTCTACCATATCCGCTTTTCACAGTTACCAAATCGTCTGCGAAACCAAGATTCTCCACGTCTTTCTTCAATATAATTTCCATATCCTATCTGCTTTTTATTTATACATATCGGTTACGTATGGCATCAATGCCAAGTGACGAGCTCTTTTGATAGCGGTAGCCACTTTTCTTTGGTATTTCAAAGAAGTACCGGTAAGTCGACGAGGAAGGATTTTTCCTTGCTCGTTTACGAACTTCGCCAAGAAATCTGGGTCTTTATAATCGATATACTTGATACCAGATTTTTTAAAACGGCAATATTTCTTCGTTTTGTTGGTCTCAATATTTAACGGGGTAAGATATCTGATCTCTCCGTCTTTCTTTCCTTTCGCTTGTTGTTCGATAGATGCCATACCTTATGCGTTTTGTTTTTTACGGGTTCTTCTCTTTTCTGCCCATTCAATGGCATACTTGTCCAATTTCACAGATAAATAACGCATAACGCGCTCGTCTCTTCGGAACTCTACTTCAAGTTCGTTCACAGCATTACCGTCTACGGTGTACTCAAATAGGTGGTAGAAACCACTCTTTTTGTGCTGGATTGCATAGGCCAATTTCTTTAGCCCCCAATCTTCTTTCGATACCATCTTAGCTCCTCTAGAAACAAGAAAATCTTCAAATTTCTTAACTGTTTCCTTTATCTGTTCTTCAGATAAAACGGGATTCAAGATGAAAACAGTTTCGTAATGATTCATACTTAAGTTATTTTATTAGTTCTCAGCACCTTGCCAAGAGCGTGCAAAAATACTACTTTATTTCCAAATTACAAACATCTATTGCTTGGGAAATTATTATCGATTTTATGGTTGATATAGGCGTATAAAAATTTTCTTACGCCCCTAGTTAAAGTGTTGCTTTTTAAGGATAAAAGTTAAAAAAAGTTGCACTTCATCGATATTTTATCTAATATTGCTCTAAGCTAAATAACACAACCGTGGATAAACCCATTTTAAAATGTGCGATTGTCGACGACTCTACGCTACAGCGCTTGTCTATAGTGAAGTTGATCGAAAACCACCCCAACCTCAACTTGGTGGCTCAGTACAACAATGCTATCGAGGCAAAGATGGGCTTGGCCACCAACGAAATCGACTTAATTTTCCTAGATATCGAAATGCCCATTCTTTCGGGCTTTGACCTGCTGGATGATTTGACGCATAAGCCACAAATTATCTTTGTAACCGGTAAAACCAAATATGCTTTTAAGGCATTCGATTATGATGCGGTGGACTATTTAAGAAAACCGATTTCCAAGGAACGTTTCCTTAATGCTGTTCACAAGGCCATTACCAACTATAAAATCAAACACGACGAAGGTTTCGATGATGAAGATTTCATCTTCGTAAAAAGTAACCTTAAAAAACGTAAAGTATTCCTAAATGAACTTCGCTATATCGAAGCCTTGGGAGATTACGTTAAATTGGTTACAGAACATGACTCTTTGGTTGTCCTTTCCACAATGAAGGCTTTTGAATCCTTGTTGCCAAAAGATCGTTTCTTGCGTGTCCACAAATCTTACATCGTGAATTTAGAGAAAGTGGAACGCTACAATAGTAAGCAAATTGAATTGGACAAGGAAAAACTCCCGTTAAGCCGTAATCGAAAAGCCGAATTGGTGGAAGCATTGGCCGCCTCCATGAAGTAATCAGTAACTGTCTACATCAACAATTAATTTCACCCTGGAGAATTCTTTTAGGGCATTGAATCGTTGTACGGTTCGATCGATATATTCCTTGCTTTTACCCAAGGATTGCTCCTTCGATATTTTCACCAAAAGGTTGGTAATAAATTCATTTCGAATTCTACCCACCGGTGGTTGTACGGGTCCTAACACCTGTTCCTCGAAGGCCCTTCGCAATACTTCTGCAAACCATCGGGAAGCCTTATCCATGGTTTGGAAATTGCGATGCTTAAAAGTTATTTTGATTATACGGTAATGCGGGGGGTATTTGAATTGGTATCGCTCTTCCTGCTGCTCGGCATACATGGCCTCATAATTGTGGCTACTCACCTGCTGTAGGATCTGATGATAGGGATTATAGCTTTGAATAATCACCTTCCCTTGCTTCTCGGTGCGCCCTGCCCTACCCGAAACTTGCTGCAATAATTGAAAACTGCGCTCATGCGCCCTGAAATCAGGAAAGTTCAAAAGCGTATCGGCATTCATCACACCTACCAATCGAACATCCCTAAAATCGAGTCCTTTGGCTACCATTTGGGTTCCTACAAGGATATCGATCTCTTTATCCTCCATCTTCTCAATGAGTTTGGCATAGGTATGTTTACCGCGTGTGGTATCTTGATCCATTCGCGCCACTCGAGCATCGGGAAATAAGTGTTGTACCTCTTCCTCGATTTGTTCGGTACCAAAGCCCTTGCTATCCAAAGTTGGATTACCACAAGCTTGACAAGCGATGAGCATGGCCATATGATAACCACAGTAATGGCAGCGCAGCTGATCCCTTTTTTGGTGATAGGTTAGACTTACATCACAATTGGGACATTGGGGGGACACCCCGCAGGTAGTACATTCCACGATGGGAGCAAATCCCCTCCGGTTTTGAAATAAAATAACTTGTTCTTTCTCTAACAAGGTTTCCCGAATCTCTTCTATCAGCCGGTCACTAAAATGACCGATCATTTGTTTGCGTTTCAGTTTCTCCCGCAAGTCGATCAGTTCCATGTCGGGCAATAGGACCTTTCCATAGCGCTCTTTCAGCGTAACCAACCCATACTTTCCTTGTTCCGCATTGTAATACGATTCCAGTGAAGGTGTCGCTGAACCCAATACAACTTTTGCCTTGTGGTAATGTGCCAAAAGCAAGGCTGTATCGCGTCCGTGATATCTTGGTGCTGGACTGAATTGCTTGAAGGAAACCTCATGTTCTTCATCTACGATAATCAACCCCAAATCTTGAAACGGCAGGAATAAAGCCGATCGGGCGCCAATTACTATCTGGGCGGTTGCCTTTTTATTCAACACTTTGTTCCATACCTCTACGCGTTCATTATTCGAATAACGGGAGTGAAAAACCGCCACTTTTTCTCCGAAGTAATGCTGTAGTCGATTGATGAGTTGTGCGGTGAGTGCGATCTCCGGTAACATGAATAGCACCTGTTTTCCTTGGGAAATAACAGCTTCAATCATTCGGACGTAGATTTCTGTTTTACCACTGGAAGTTACACCATGCAAGAGCACAATCTCCTTTTCCTCATGCCATTGCTGTATCTCATCCAAGGCTTTTTGCTGGGCATGACTTAAGGATTTTAATGCGTTCGGAGCCTCCCCAACATACTCCATGCGATCCTTTTGAAGAAAATATTCCTCAAGGATTCCTTTATCGATGAGATTCTTTACTATGGCTGCATTCGTCTGGGATGCCTGCTGAAGAGCTACCGACGCTACATGCGCCTCTCTGGCCTTCATCATGAAGAGCGTCATCAATACTTCTCGTTGCTTTGGTGCCCTTGAGAGGGTGTCGAGCAATTCCCGAAGCGATTCTTCCTCTGTATAAGGAGGTTTCAGTCGAAGGTATCGCTTCATCTTAGGCTTATACTGCTCGAAGACTTCTTCCTTCACCGTTGCCACTCCAGATTCCATCAATGTATGGAGTACCTTTAGAACATTTCTCCGATCCAGAATTCCCCGAACATCATTGATGTGCAATTCCGACTGGTTGCGCAGGGCTTCATAAACTAGAAACTCCTCATCATTAAATTTGCTTTCATCTACCTCCCGGTCTTTGTTCAAGGTAATGATGGTTTCACTTTCCAATAGAAAAGCAGCAGGTAAAGCAGCTCGCATTACTTCTCCCAAAGTACACATATAGTAATGTGCCATCCATTCCCAATGTTTCCAAGTACGTTCTGGGACGATTGGGGTTTCGTCCAGAATCTGGTCGATTTCCTTGGTTTCATAGCTGTTTGGGGGAGTAGAGTGAACACGATATACCAAAGCAGTATATACTTTCGATTTTCCAAAAGGCACCGCTACCCGCATCCCACGTTTCAAAAAGGCCGCTTCATCCTTATTGATGCTATAGGTAAAAGCCTGCCGTAGCGGGATAGGGAGTATGACATCGATAAAATACACTAACGTCTGCGATTCTTTTTCAGTCGATCTATAGATACATTCAGTTCAAAACCCAACAACATCAAATTGGAATTGATCCATATATAGACCATCATGATCAGTAAAGCCCCGATGGAACCATACAATTCATTGTATTGGGAGAAATTATTGATGTAGACACCAAAGAGATAGGTTGTAATCAGAAACAAAAAGGTGGTTAACAAGGCACCTATGGAAAAGAAGGGGGTCTGCCTACCCCGTTTCACACCAAAATGATATAGGGTAGCTACGATGATGTAGAGCATCAGGGCAAAGACGATAAATTGGACAATATTGATCCAAAAGATTTCATTCTTTATGTATTCATCCGTCTTCAGAAAGTTAACAGCATATTCCCCAAAGAGTATGGCTCCTACCGAAACAATGGCCAAAATAGCCAATAGTACTGCCACCCAAAGCGCTACTAAATACTGCTTAAAGATTCCTCGACTCATATCCACATGGAAGGAATATTCGAAAGCGCTAAAAATGGCATTAACGCCATTTGCCGTAAGAAACAATGTTAAAAAGAAAGTAAACGACAGCAACCCTGTTCTTGGGTTCAAGGCAATATCCTCTATCACAGGATAAAAGAATTCATGGGTTTGAGGAGGCAACATATCATTGATAAAAGTCAGGAAACGGGCCTGAAAATTCTCGATACGTATATAGGGGATTACATTCAGAATAAACAAAAGGAATGGGAAGACCGCCATAAAAAAGCTAAAAGCGATCGAACTGGCTCGAGAAGAGAAGGTCCCTTCGATGATTCCAATGGTATAGGTTTCCAAAAGGTCATAAAGCGAATACCCTCCAAACCCTGGTAGTTTGATCATTTTTGTTAATCGTACCAAGTGTCGGATAACAGGTATCCGTCGTAACCGTTCCTCGATCTCTAGACTCATGAAATGGCCTTTAAACTAAGATCCATATTATATACCGAATGGGTAAGTGCACCGCTGGAAATATAATCCACCCCACACTCGGCATATTTTCGTGCCGTTTCTAGGGTAATGCCCCCACTCGACTCCGTTAAACATTTTCCGTTTATTAATTGTACCGCCTTTCTTGTGTCTTCATAATTAAAGTTGTCCAGGAGAATGCGATACACCCCATCGCTTTGGAGAATTTCTTCTACTTCCTCAAGATCACGGGCTTCCACGATAATTTTTAGATCCAACCGATTGCGTTGCAAATATGCTTTGGTTTTTTCAATGGCCTTGGTGATACCCCCTGCGAAATCGATATGATTGTCCTTAAGCATGATCATATCATACAATGCAAATCGATGGTTCTCCCCACCTCCTATTTTAACAGCCCATTTCTCTAAAGCTCGAATTCCTGGCGTTGTTTTTCGGGTATCCAGAATTTGACAACCCGTTCCTTCCAATAATTGAACATATTCATTCGTTTTTGTGGCAATAGCACTCATCCGTTGCATCGCATTCAAAACCAAACGTTCGGCCTTTAAAATGGACTGGGAACTTCCACTCACGTAGAAAACAACATCCCCATATTTTACTGGAGTACCATCCTGAAGCAGTAGTTCTATTTTCAAGCCAGGGTCGACGTACTCAAAAACTTGCAGGGCAAAATTCACCCCGGCGATGATTCCTTCATCTTTCACAAGAAGTTGTGCCTTCCCTGTGGCTTCCTCTGGTATACACGCAAGGGAACTATGGTCGCCAGACCCTACATCTTCCCGTATAGCATTAGTGATTATAATGGAGAGTTCTTTATCGAATTGCTTCTTGGAAATCATTTCTGAAGATTTATGCTAAAATACTAAACTGTTTTCGGTTGTCCGTTCTCGGTTATCGGTTTTCTGTTAACAGTTGTCGGTTCTAAGTTTTCAACGCATCACGCTTATCTCTTAACGCTTAACTCTTTTCACCTCCCCCCCCGGCAAGCTTTTCACCATCTGCTCGCGGTTCACTGCTCACGGTTCACTATATTTACCGCATGAAAATCACTCTTTTGGCCATAGGAAAGACCGACAGTCGTAATCTTCAAAACCTGATTGATGATTATTCCAAACGGCTTTCCCATTATATCGGATTTCAACTGGAAGTGATCCCCGATGTGAAAAATGCCAAGAATCTCAGTGAGGCCCAACAAAAGAAGGCGGAGGGGGATGAAATTTTAAAACGTTTGCAAGGCGGAGACTATCTTGTGCTTTTGGATGAGAAAGGGAAAACCTTTACCTCTGAGGGCTTTTCAGAATATCTACAAAAGCGCATGAACAGCGGACTCAAAAACATGGTTTTGGTAATCGGGGGCCCCTATGGTTTCAGCGAAGAAGTCTACCAAAAAGCCCAAGGAAAAATTTCTTTGTCATCGATGACCTTTAGCCATCAAATGGTTCGCTTGTTTGTGGTAGAGCAACTGTACCGGGCTTTCACCATTCTTCGAAACGAACCCTATCACCACCGTTGATTAGCGTAGTATCAGTTTCAACGTTTGCGTTTGTGTGCCTAGCTGCGCTTTTAACAAATAGAACCCTTGGGGCAACTGAATTGGAATGGTGAACTCAGAATCAGTAATGGTTATATCAAATTGTTGAACCAAACGTCCAGAAACATCGAATAATTCCAACTGAAGACGGTTCTGATCTTGATTCAAAAGTTGAAATGCTAGAGCTCCTTCCGCTGGATTTTTAACGCTTAGCAAAGAGGCCGATTCTGTAAAATCTGAAATCCCTAAATTCTGGCGAATCTCATCCAGCGCAAACTGGGCACCCGCCTCGGTTAACGTTACATGGTCTTCGTTTTCATTTGGAATATGAATATTCACGAAAGGAGAATCGTTCAAATTTGGTATTTCAAACCAATTATCGGTATCAATAGCCAAAGCACTGGTTGCTGGAATAAAGCAATATAGATCCTGTTGTAATGCAGCGAGAAATTGATCGATAACTGGATTTCCGGTTCCTCCTTGCAACCCCCCACTGATACTTGCCGTCCCTCCGGGAGCACTGTCCACACCATCGGAAGTGGCGATTGATTCAGCATCGGCCGAAAAAGAAGCTACAGGGATACCAATAAAGTATACGGTTAGATCGGAAACGGTGGTTGTCTGGGTGGCCTCTGGGGTAAAATACATTGCCAAGTCCATATCGGTAACAGCGTCTATTTCAATCGTGGTATTGATAACCTCCGCACCAGGTGTTCCCGTAAGGGTACCATTTCCGCTTCCATTGATCATAGTGACGTTTCGTACATTCTGTGGAAAGCCCAAATTATCCAATTCCGCTTGAAAAGCATCTCGGAAATCGGGGGCCCCTGCGGGCAATAATTTCGTAGGATCCTGCTCAAAAGTGGACCCAGATAGAAGATGTCCTTGTAAATGGTCTACCAACATTTCCTTGGCCGCTGGGGAATTCAAAGCTTGATCAACCAAAGCCAAGGCGGTAGGATCCCCTACCTCTTGTGCAAAATAATTGATTATGTATTGAAAGCTGATAGGAATATTAGCCCCCTTGTGCGGTGAATCGAATGATATATACAATCTAGTTTCATGTGGAATTGCATTGTCTTCCATATAGGCCAAAGCATATCGTGCTATGAGTCCGCCCATACTTGGTCCTAAAACGACCAGTTCGGCATCTCCTACTTTTTGCGCATTGATTTCTTCGATTAAGGATACCAACACAAAGGCATTCCTTTGAATATAATCGGCACCCCCATCAATATCTTTTCCTCCTGTATTGTATTGAGGAGCATTCAGAATTATAATATCATACCCTTCTGTTCTAAGAATATCGGCCAGGTTTTCCCCATTAAAAGAAAGACTTGCATAAAGGCCTGGAATATTGCGTGAATCCCCAGGATCGAAGCCATCCAAAACGATGATAGGATTATCCAAAACACCATCCACCACATCCATAAAGATTTCATACTCCCCTTCCCCGAAATACGCTTGCGTCTCATCATATCCTTGATAACCAATGGTAGCCACAATGGGGGTTACTGCCGAACTTTCTGGATAATAGGCGGGATTTGGCTCAGGTAAAAATCGGAACTGAGCACTGATGTTGAACGTAATAAATAAAATTAGAATGGGTAGAATTCGTTTCATAACTTTTGAATTGTGTTGGTCAAGGTACTGTATTTTTCCGACTTTTTTAGAGCTTCATCAGTTGTTTGATCCACCAAAATTTTTTCTTGGTGATGGGAGAATATTTCAGCGGCAATTCAAATAAGGTAGGTTTTTGAAGCACACTCTTTTTATGACTGAACGTATCAAAACCATATTTTCCATGGTAATTCCCCATGCCGCTTGTTCCCACACCTCCAAAAGGAAGATGGGCATTGGATAGATGCATCACCGCTTCGTTGATACACCCTCCTCCAAAAGGAAGTTGTTCTGTAAATTGAGAGATTTCCTTGGAATTCTCGCTGAAAAGATAAGCAGCCAATGGTTTAGGCTGGGCTTTCACTTCAGCCAGTGCTGCCTCAAAATCGGCAAAGGAGCGAAGGGGCAATATCGGACCAAATATTTCTTCCTGCATTATGGCATCTTCCCAACTAACATGATCCAACAGCGTGGGTTTTAGAATCCGATTCACACGGTCCATTTCTCCACCAAACACTACCTTTTCTGAATCTATCATGTTTACCAAACGATTAAAATTCCGCTCGTTGATGATTTGACAATAGTTTTGATGCTCGACCGAATACGCCACTTTTTCGAGTTCCTTTATGATGGCTTGGATTAATTCGTCCTTGACGGATTCATGAACCAGCAGGTAATCCGGTGCCACACATGTTTGTCCAGCGTTGAGGAATTTGGCCCACACCAATCGTTGCGCGGCAATTTTAATTCGTGTCGATTTTGAGATGATGGCAGGAGACTTACCTCCCAGTTCCAGTGTAACCGGTGTTAAATGCTTAGCAGCCGCCTGATAGACTATTTGGCCAACCCGCGTACTCCCCGTGAAGAATATCTTATCAAATTTTTGTTCCAATAATCTTTTAGACACATCGGGGCCACCGGTTACCACCGTAAAAAAATCTTTGGAAAAATATTTAGTTACCAGTTCCTCCATGACAGATGCTGTATTTTCTGGCAGCTCACTGGGTTTCAACACAATAGTGTTCCCTGCCGCAATAGCGCTGATTACCGGATGTAAGGACAATAAATACGGATAATTCCAAGCACCTATAACCAAACAGACACCCAAGGGTTCCGATTGAATGTAGCTCCGTCCCGGAAGATTGACAAGATCTGTGGGTACCCTCTCCGGACGCATCCATTGTTTTAGATGTTTTTTGACCCATTTTATCTCGTGATACAGTAATCCGATCTCTGTGGTATACGTATCAAATTCCGATTTTTGAAAGTCATTGTAGATCGCATCATACAATACGGCCTCATTCTCTTTTAATAGCCGTTCAAGAGAATTCAGCTGTTCCAACCGAAACGCATGAGAACGGGTGATACCCGTCTGAAAAAACTTTCTTTGAATGCTTACATTGAAATCCATAGTTTGAATTTGTTGGGGAATTTATAAAATAGCTGTTAGACAAAATGTAAACAAAAATTAAAAAAAGGGACAAATTGTCCCTTTCTTTTATCTATTAGGTTGGTAATGTCCACTATTTCTCTTTACTTCTGTTTAGGATACGGTATTCCTCGTAACAGTCATTAATAGCATCCAAGATTTGAAGATCATTGGCTGTTCTGATGAATTCCTTCGAATAACTACAGTTATTTAGAATTTCATCGATATCGGCTTTCTCCAATTGCAATACAGCCATCAATGTTTCCCGGTCGAATTTCGACTGCAAGAGGTTTCGGATTTCATCGTCCTCCTTCATACGTTTCAGCTTGCGCATTTGTTTCGGACGCTTACCAAATACATTATACAGGAAATCTGCAGGATTGAAAATGGAACTCAACACCTTTGAAACAGCACCGGGCTGGTTCTTTCCTCCTTCATACCCGCCTCCAAGACCTGCAATGCGGTATCTATGGTCATCATAAATGGGAATAATCTTAGCGTCCACCTCAACATAGCCTGTTAGCTGAACTGGCTTTAAAACGACTTCCTCCAAGGCAATACCCAATTCGGTCATCTTTACCTTGATATTGTCATATTTCAACCAGTCGTTGGTTACACGAACTCGAATGGACTTAAACCCGAGATAAGAAAAGTATAAGGTATCATTGGCAGCTGCTCGAATGGCAAAACCTCCCTCCTTATCGGTAGTCGTTCCGATTACCTTATTGAGGTTTACGATGTTGACATTCTCGAGCGGCTTGTCGGTAGCATCATTCACCACCGTACCGTTAATGATAACTCCAGGATCCTCCTCATCTCCTTGAGACCAAGAGATGATGGGGAAGAACAGTAACATCCAAAGCAGTAGGTTATAGCAATTTTTCATGGTAATCTGAATGCCTTAAAGGTACACAATTTAGACACTAAAAAGTTGCCAAAGTTTCGTTAAGCCGAAAATTATCGTCGTTTGCGACGTTTACCACCTGTACCTTTATCTTGAAACGACTTCTTGGGTCCGCGGCCTTTGTCGTCAAAACGATCCTTCTTCCCGCGTCCTTTCCCTCTTGGCTTTGAGAAGTCTTCCCGTTTGCGGTCCTTTTTACCGCCACGGCCTTTCTTTCTCCCTTCCTTGGAAATTTCCACTTCAATCTTTCTGTTGTTGAATTGGATCCCATCGAAAGCGTTCAGAACAGCGTCCACATTCTCTTCATCCGTGTTAAAGAAGGAGAAACTGCCCATGGTATCTACATGAAACACCGCATCCTTATCTAAATCGGTTACCTGACGTACGAAATCTTTCACGTCCATCCATTCCATACCATCTTTTCTACCCAGATTGATGAAGAAACGAACACTGCTCTTATCCTCGCGGTCGAAACTTTTTGATTCTTTGAAGTCGTCTCCTTTGGAGGCTACATTTAAATCCTTGGCTTTATTGTAGTAATTGAAGAATCGCGTAAACTCTACCGAGAACACTTTTTTTATAAGTTCCTCTTTCGAGAATTCACTCAACTCTTTATAGATAACGGGCAAGTAAGAGTCGATTTCGTGATTGATTTCTGTGTCCTTAATGCTAGTAGCCAAATGAAACAGTTGTCGTTCACAGATTTCCATCCCAGAAGGAACTTCCTTGTGCACAAAATCCTTTTTGATGATCTTTTCGATCTGCTTGATTTTTCGAAGTTCACTTTTAGAGATAATCACCATGGATACCCCCGTCTTTCCTGCTCGTCCGGTACGACCACTTCGGTGCGTATAGGTTTCAATTTCATCGGGCAATTGGTAGTTGATTACATGGGTAATGTCGTCCACATCAATCCCTCTTGCCGCTACATCAGTAGCTACCAACATCTGAATCTGGCGAGAACGGAACGCCTTCATCACCAAATCACGCTGGTTCTGACTCAAATCACCATGCAAGGCACTCGCATTATACCCATCTTCAATGAGCATTTCTGCCACCTTCTGTGTATCACGTTTAGTGCGACAAAAGATCACCGAGAAAATATCTGGATTCATATCGGCCAAGCGCTTCAATGCTTGGTAACGATCACGGGCATTCACCAAATAATATTCATGGGAAACACTTTCGGCACCCACATTTCGGGTCCCAACAGTAACTTCCACAGGACTATGCATAAATTCTTTGGCGATCGTCGCCACTTCCTTCGGCATGGTTGCAGAAAACAACCAGGTACTTTTGTCTTTTGGTGAATGTGAAAGAATGTCAACAATGTCCTCATAAAAGCCCATGTTCAACATTTCATCCGCTTCATCCAAAACACAGTATTCGATCTTGGAAATATCGATCAAACCACGACCAATCATGTCTTTCATTCTTCCTGGAGTAGCCACAATGATTTGCGCTCCTTTTTTGATTTGATTGGCTTGTTCGGAAATGCTTGCACCTCCGTAAACAGCGACCGTATTAAGCCCTTTCAAATACTTCCCATAAAGTTTTAATTCGGAAGTAATCTGAAGGCATAATTCTCTTGTTGGAGATAGGATAAGCCCTTGCGTGGTTCGGCTTTCCACATTGATTTTTTGAAGCATGGGAAAACCAAAAGCGGCGGTTTTTCCTGTTCCGGTTTGTGCCAAAGAAACAATGTCTGTTTCCTTTTGAAGTAAAAGGGGAATGGTTTTCTGTTGAACGTCACTTGGCGTTTCAAACCCCAAGTCGGTAATGGCCTGTAGGAACTCATCCTTCAGTCCGAGCGATTGAAATGTTGTCATATTTAAGTTTACTTGTTATGTGCTGCCTGGAAGCGAACGACTCAAGTAAACCCAAGCTTCTACTGCAACACTTCCTCACCCTGAGGAATTGGCGGCAAAGATAGACTTATTTCCCTGATTGCGAATTTCTTTAGGAATAATTTAGGGAAAGATATTCGATAAGCTGCCGCATGGCCCTTCCACGATGACTGATTTCACCTTTCTGGGTAAGGCTCATCTCTGCGAAAGTGAGATCGTAACCTTCTGGCTGAAAGACAGGATCGTATCCAAATCCCTTATCCCCTCTCGGATCTTTCGTTATAACACCTTCACAAATTCCCAAAAATAAATTTTGACGACCCTGTAACGTTAAGGCGATGGCCGTTTTAAAACGGGCCGTTCGATCTAGCTTTGGATCCAACTCTTTCAATAATTTCTCCATATTGGCCGTGGGGTCTTTTTGAAGTCCGGCATACCGGGCACTGTAAACTCCTGGGGCGCCATGCAGCGCGTTTACCTCCAAGCCGGTGTCATCTGCAAAGCAATCAAAACCGTAATGGCGGTTTACAAATTCTACCTTTTGAATAGCATTCCCTTCAATAGTGTCGGCGGTCTCAGGAATCTCTTCAGTGCAACCGATATCATTCAGGCTCAAAAGCTCCAGATGATTGGGTAGCAATGCCTTTATTTCACGAAATTTATTTTCGTTATGCGTTGCGAATACAAGTTTCATTACGATGGTGAGTGTAGTGCAATTCGGTTTCCCTCGGTATCAATAAAAACTCCCATATAACCGTGATCGGGGGAAATCATGGTTTTCGGTCGATAGATACTACCTCCGGCGACTTCCACCCTGTCCATTTCATTTTGAAGATCCTCACTATGGAAATATACCAAGGGTCCTTCTTGACTTGGAATGTAGGATTCCTGTTGAATTAATGTTCCTGTTGCTCCAGGAGCCTCTGGTCCTGCATTCGGAAACCATGCCATCTGCAAGCCGCCAAAATCCATTTTTTGGAGTTTAATGGCAAATACCGTTTCATAAAAGTTTATAGCTCTATCGATGTTACTAACCGGGATTTCTATCCAAGCAAAAGGGTTGTGTTTCATGACAGTTATCGGTTTTCGGTTCTCGGTTGTCGGTTGTCGGTTCTCGGTTGTCGGTTGTCGGTTGCGGGCTTCGCTGGCCGATTCCGCGTTAGGCGAAGAAGAGCAGTTTCAATCCAAGTTTTACGTTTTAAATTGTAGGTTTAAACCGTTTACTCTTACCCTAGGTCGTGGTTCGTGGCTCGTATTTCAACAGTCTTGCCTCTAGCCTCTTGTCGCTTGACTCTTTATACTTACTTTTCCAAAATATTCTTCAAATTCTGAAGTCCTTCTTCAAAATCCTTTCCTACTGCCTTATCCATATTGAAAAACAACATAAAAATACTGAAAGGAAACTTATTGTCTCCTGAAAAACCCCAAACGACTTTCGTTTGGCTATCTCCTTCGGCAGTCGTTCGAATATAGCCTTTGCTCACCGATTTCATCGGTTTTAAAAAACGGAGTTCGGTTTCCATCACCTCATTTTCAATGATGTTGATGATTTCCTGCTCCCCCGAACCTACCTGTTTATGATTACTCTCCCAGGCTGAAACAAAACCTACAGTTCCATCCTCGCCTCGAAAGATCTGTTTCATTTCAGGATCTCTAGAATTCCATGGACCCCAATAATTTTGATTCTTTACGTATTTGATATACTCGAAAACATCCGCCAAAGGTCGATTAATAATGATGCTTCGGTTGACATCGTAGTAATTGGGAGCAATGGCTGCCAAAAGAATAATGAGAATGACAATTCCCGCCAGGATATAGATGATCGTCATCATGGGTTATAGATGTTGGTTGAAAGCTAAAGTTACGCTTTTTTTCCCTCGTAAAAACGAGCGATAATTTGGTCGACATTTTTTATCGATTTGCGTGTCCAAGCAAATTCCAAAGCTTGTTTTTCGTCCGGGGTCAATTGCCAAGAAACACCGGCTTTTCGCATGGCACCCACCAAATGCTGTAAAATAATAGCCGCCGATACAGAGATATTTAAACTTTCCGTAAATCCGTACATGGGTATTTTTAATCTAGCATCGGCTTCCTGTAATATGAGATCGCTCAATCCCTTTTTCTCAGTTCCAAAGAAAAAAGCACTTTTTTTTGTTACGTCAAATTCTTGAAGTGTTTGGGCATTTCCGTGAGGGGTGGTAGCAACAATTTGATACCCTCTCGAACGCAAATCAGGAATACATTCGGTGGTAGAGGGATATCGATGAATATCTACCCACTTTTGAGCCCCCATGGCAATTTCTTTATCCACGCGCTTTCCCAACCGCTCCTCTATCACATGCAACTCTTGAATTCCAAAAACGTCGCAACTACGCATCACGGCACTGGTGTTATGCAATTGATACACATCTTCCATTACCACGGTGAAATGTCTAGTACGCTGATCAATCACCTCTTTAAAGAGCTGTTTCCGTCGGTCCGTTAAATACGATTGCAGGTATTCGAATAGTTGAAAATCCACTGGGAAAATGTAAATTGTAGAGCGAAGATAAAAAATTCCGAGCTATGCGAATTTCGGTGCTTACTGGTGCAGGTATCAGTGCGGAGAGCGGACTGAAAACCTTTAGGGACAGCGATGGACTTTGGGAGGGCCATGACGTTATGGAAGTTGCCTCCCCACAAGGTTTTGCTCGAAATCCGGAATTGGTTTTGGAATTTTACAATCAGCGTCGTCGACAATTGAAGGAAGTACATCCAAATCCAGCGCATAAAGCGATTGCGACCTTAGAACAATTTCATACGGTGGACGTGATCACCCAAAATGTAGACGATCTACACGAACGGGCAGGAAGTTCAAAGGTGTTGCATTTACATGGGGAGTTATTCAAGGTGAGAAGCACCTTCAATC
>CAZOSF010000017.1:0-13916 GCA_964582415.1 uncultured Alteromonas sp. | reverse complement strand
TCAAAGGTGTTGCATTTACATGGGGAGTTATTCAAGGTGAGAAGCACCTTCAATCCCTCGTTGGTATTGGAATGGAAAGAAGATTTGTGCTTGGGTGATAATTGTCCGCAGGGTTACCAATTACGACCTCATATCGTTTGGTTTGGCGAAGAAGTGCCCATGATGGAAATCGCGGCCCAGCGCGTTATGCAATCAGATATAGTGCTCATTGTTGGCACATCCATGCAGGTGTATCCCGCTGCCAGTCTTTTGCATTATGCTCCCAACCATTCGATGATTTTCTTTGTCGACCCAAAGCCTGCTATAGCATCATCGGAACGCATTCGTGTTTTTGCGGAACCCGCAACCACTGGTGTTCCAAAAGCTATAGAAATGATAAACTCCATTCGGTAATGTCGTTGCGGGAAATACTGGATTACGGAAAGGCCTATCGCGCCAACAGAATGGGAGCCGCCCAATGGGTATTAGAACATCCTGAAACTTTCCAAGAACTCTTGCAAATTGGTTTTGAGAATCATCCCGAATTGTCGCATCGAGCTTGGTGGGCCTTTGAGTTCGTTTGTTTGGAAAAACTTGAATTACTCTATCCTCATTTCGATTATTTTTTTGAAAGACTATCTACCGTAGAAGGCGATGGTTCGGTACGTCCCCTTGCCCATATTGGTGAAGTAATTGTTTTGAAAAACTATAAATCGAAGTCTTCAGTGCTTCAAAAGATCTTTCAAAAAAGGCACAAGGAACAACTCACCGAAGTTTGTTTCGATTGGTTAATCAGTGATCAAAAAGTAGCCTGCCAGGCTCGCGCCATGCTTTGTTTGTATTTTCTTGGTACCGAAATCGATTGGATTCATCCAGAGCTCCGATCCATTTTGGAACGCTCCATTCCAACGGGTTCCGCCGGTTATAAAAATAGGGGTGGCAAAATTCTGGAATGGCTCCAGGGGATTTAAGGTAATTTTGATAAGGGGAATTTTCCCAACTCCTGAGGCTTCCGTATCTTTGCTTTTTCAAAATTTGAACGATGTCCAAACTTGCCTTACAAGCCATTTCACCCATAGACGGTCGCTATGCTTCCAAAACCCAGGCACTCTCCCCTTACTTTTCAGAAGAAGGATTGATTAAGTACCGCCTTCAAATTGAAGTGGAGTACTTTATCGCTTTAGTGGAGCTTCCTTTGCCACAACTGGCCTCATTCGACACTTCCCTATTTGGTGAACTTCGAAAAATCTACCAAGATTTTACTACCGAGGATGCAATGAAGATTAAGGAAATTGAAAAAGTCACCAATCACGATGTGAAGGCAGTGGAATACTTCATCAAAGAACGGTTCGACGCCCTTGGCCTACAGGCCTTTAAGGAATTCATTCATTTCGGACTCACCTCACAGGACATTAACAACACCGCTATTCCCCTTTCACTAAAGGAAGCGCTGAACGAGGTGTATATTCCGCTCTTTTTGGAAGTAAAAGAAGTTTTGAAAGGACTGTCTGTTGAATGGAAAGAGGTCCCTATGTTGGCAAGAACACACGGACAACCCGCCTCCCCCACCCGTTTGGGAAAAGAGATAGCGGTCTTTGTAGTGCGTTTGGAAGAGCAATTGGACTTGTTGAATGATGTCAAAAGTGCCGCCAAGTTTGGCGGGGCGACAGGAAATTTCAATGCGCATCACGTAGCCTATCCTTCCATTGATTGGAAAGCATTCGGGAAGCATTTTGTAGAGGAAAAATTAGGCTTATACCATTCTTTCCCTACCACACAAATTGAACATTACGACCACATGGCAGCCTTATTTGATGGGCTGAAACGAATCAACACCATTCTGATTGATTTGGATCGAGATATTTGGACCTATGTTTCCATGGATTATTTCAAACAAAAAATAAAAAAGGGAGAAATTGGATCCAGTGCCATGCCACATAAGGTAAATCCTATCGATTTTGAAAACAGTGAAGGAAACCTTGGTATTGCCAATGCCTTGTTCGAACACCTTTCAGCAAAACTTCCCATCAGCAGATTGCAACGTGACCTAACAGACAGCACTGTTCTTAGAAATATTGGGGTCCCCTTGGGACATACCCTTATCGGTTTTCATTCTACGCTGAAGGGATTGGGAAAACTCTTATTAAACAGGGAAAAATTCGAGAAAGATTTGGAAGATAATTGGGCGGTAGTCGCCGAAGCCTTACAAACTATTTTGCGAAGAGAAGGCTATCCAAATCCTTACGAAGCTTTGAAAGGGCTTACCAGAACCAACGAGAAGGTCACCCAACAATCCATTTCCGAATTCATTGACACCTTAGACGTATCGGAAACCATTAAAAAAGAAATGCGGGCCATCAGTCCGACTAATTACACTGGGATATAAAAAAAGCCTCGTAATCGAGGCTTTTTTATTGATTAATGCTTCTCTACATTTCAGAAAACATCTTTTCTATACCAGTAATCTTCGATAGGTCTAAATCTCCACTTTCCATACTGTTCATTAGCTTTAGCGCCTGATCGGGTCGCATATCATCGCATAGCAAACGGAAGATTCCAAAGCCTTTATCGGAGCTGTTCGCGAATACAATAACCTCATCTATGGCCGTTTCCTCTCCCAAATATTTCATGGTAAGCTGCATGTCTTTCGACTTTACCGATCCAAGGGTTTTGTATTTTTCTTGATTGATGATGTCTTTTATAATAGCCTTTTCGGATTCATAATCTGCTTCATTTCCACTTTTTACAGGATACGCTACCACGTTGATTTTTTTGATGGTATTCAGAATATCCTTCTGCTCTTCGGAAAGACTATTTTCTTCAGCGAGGAATAGGCTCGTGGCGATATCTACCTTAAGGAAGCGATTATCTTCTTGCTTGTCCACCAAATAGCGTTGGAGGGATTTATCGCTACTACAGCTCATCAAGCTGGCAGCAGCAAGTACTAAGAGTGTCAGGTATTTAACGATGGTTGTCATGGTTATTGTTTTTTATCGATGTTTTTCAATTCTTCACTACCTGGCACTTTTAGGTCTTTGGTAAGTTTGGAAATCTGCTTCAAATCGATATTTCCAGTAATGCTCATGATAATTGCTTGTTCTTTTCCATCCACATTTCCATCCAAGAACATGAGCAATTCGCTAACGATATTTGGATTCTTGCCTTCACGGGAATAGAACTTGATCAATTTACCATCTTCCTTCACACGCATCAATTCATTCAAACCTTTGTTTCCTGAGATGTATTTCTCAACGGAAGTTCTCATTTCATTTTTGATGTTGGTGTTTTCGGTAATGAAAATCTTGATGTTCTCAAGATTGTTCACCATTTCCATATATTCTTTTACCTCTGGATCATCCGATTCGATATCGATCTCGGCTAAGAGTTTGAACATATTCTTGGTCACGATAACCGAGGTTACGTCGTTCTCATCCTCGAATTTGTCGAAAAATCCTTGTGAAAATCCGATCATCGGGGCGAAAATCAATGCTAGGGCGATAAGTGTGCGTTTCATTTTAATCTGTATTTAGTTCGTTATTTTAAAAATCTGTTTTTGGTTTCTGAAAATTGATTTAGGTATTTGATGTTGGAACCACTTTCGGTAAAAGTGTTCAAGTAATTCACTTTGGAAGCGCCTTTGTTGAGGTTTTCCGAAAGCAAGAGCATGGTTTTCTTGGCTTCTTGATACGCAGCCAAAGCTTCTTGCTGCTCTGGGCTTAGACCATCGTTTTGGAAATACAGCATACTTCCAATTCCTAAGGCAACTACAAAGGAGGCAGCGATACTCCAAATCCAAACCGATCTTTTCTGAATGGATTCCGGCAAACTAACTTCCCTGCTGGAGGTCTCCTGCTGCGCCTTGGCAAATCCTTTAAACATGGCAGCATAGGGCGCTAGATGAGGAGGAACCGATTCGTGTTGGAAGAAATCTCGCAATTGCTGCTCTTCCATCAAAGTGGTTTCCCCTTCGAAGTAACGGTCTAATAATTTTTCAATGTTAGCTAATTCCATAGTTGTATTGCTTTACTAATTCTTCTCGAACAGCTTTTCGGGCTCGTGATAAATTCACTCGAATCGCTGTTTCGTTTAATTCCAACATTTCGGAAATTTCTTGAAATTCGAATTGTTCAATATCCCGCAATTGCATTACAAGGCGTTGCTTTTCCGGCAAAGCTTCCATCGCTTTGAAAACCCATTGCATTTCATCGTTCAACTCTACCTGGCGTTGTACATTATCAGAATTCTGATAGTTACTATGAACAATCTTCAGGTTGGAGGCTTGTTTTGATTTCAGACGATCCAAACAATAATTTTTGGTCATTGTCATCGCAAAAGCTTCAGGGTTTTTGTAGTTCTCGATACTACTTCTTCCCTTCCACAATTTCAAAAGAACTTCCTGAACCGCATCTTCCGCTTCCTCGGAAGAAACCAAGAGTCGTTTCGCCATACGGTACAACTTGTCCTTAAAGGGAAGTACGGTACTTAAAAATTCATCCTGTTTCATTCCGATGGTTAGTTTTAGAAGCATCTGGGATGCGATTCTAAGGTTACGACGAGTTACCTAAAATTTTGTTACATTTCAACTTTAAAATAACTTTGGTACAGATTCGTTAGATATCCGAAGGTACGCCATAGATTAGAAATCCACTAAAAAGAATTGCCGTGAAAAAGTCCCTTAGCCTACTCCTGATTCTCATCTCCTTATCCCTTACTAGCTGTTTTGAAGACCAAGACGACAACTTCGTACCAGCCAGTACGGAAGACATCAATGATTTTATTTGGAGAGGATTGAATTATTTCTATCTCTACAAGGCAGACACCCCTGAATTGGCAGATGATGCATTTGCCACCGAACAGGAGTACCAAAACTTTCTGTCATCCTATTCAACCCCGGAATCGTTTTTCGACTATTTAAAATCGGGGCAGGATCCCTTTAGTATATTGGTGGATGATTACAATGAGCTGGAAAATGAATTGGCTGGGGTGACCCTTAGCAACGGAATGGAATATGGATTGGTCCTTTACCCTAATGGAAGTGGTAATGTTTTTGGTTATGTTCGCTATGTGTTACCGAATTCGGATGCAAGTTCTATGGGTATCGAACGAGGAATGATTTTCAACACCATCGATGGAACCCAACTAACAGAAAACAACTATATCGATTTGTTGCGTCCGGAAAGTTACACGATTGGCTTGGCGACTTTTGATGGCACTTCCATTGAACCTACTGGCGCTTCTGTTACCTTATCCAGCTCTGAATATGCAGAAAATCCGATTTACAGAACAGAAATCTTGGAAATCAATGGTACAAAAATCGGTTATCTCATGTATAACGGGTTTACCAATGAATACGACATCGCCTTAAACGCTGTTTTTAGTGATTTCAAATCGGCGGGTATCGATGCCCTTGTTTTGGATTTACGTTACAACGGAGGAGGTTCGGTACGAACAGCCACTTATCTTTCCGGTATGATTACCGGACAATTCACTGGGCAAGTGTTTTACAAAGAACAGTGGAATGCCGACCGACAGGAGGTCTATGCAGAGGATGGGCTCTTCCTTGATGCCTTGGCAGGAGGCGGCGGCGCCCTGAATTCTTTAAATTTAAACAAGGTTTATGTTCTTACAACCAATCGTACCGCATCGGCAAGCGAATTGGTCATCAATGGATTATCACCTTATATCGATGTGGTACAAATTGGGACCAATACACGGGGAAAATATCAAGCCTCTTTCCTTCTCTATGATGCCCCTGCCCCCAATTTTTCAAGGAGTGAAGCCAATCCGAATCACACTTATGCCATGTTACCCTTGGTATTTAAAACCGCCAATGTATCTGGGGTAACCGATTTTGTGAATGGGCTGAATCCAGATGTGGAATTACCGGAAGATTATAGCAATCTGGGGGTTTTGGGAGACCAGAACGAACCATTATTGGCAGCTGCCATTGCTGACATCACCGGCAGCCCGAAACCTGTTGTTGGACGACAAATTCGTTTGGAAGAAGTTTCGGATAGTAAGGCGGGACAAATTCTCTATCAGAGGATGTATGAAAAATAAAAGGCCGGGAGTTTCGATCTCCCGACCCTTTCATCGAATCACTAAACCAAACTTACATTTATATTTTGAAGGTGAACACAGGTAAATCGGAGTGATTTACCAAATCTTCACTGATGCTTCCTGCAAAGAAATGGGCTAAGCCCTTTCTTCCATGTGTGGGCATGGCAATAGCATCGGCATTGATGTGATTGCTATATTCAAATACACCTTCCTCTATAGTGTAGGCATTGTACATTGCCACGTCGGTTATCTGATACTCATGATCTGCTTTGGCATCCAATAAGAATTGAAGAATTTTATTATTCATTTCTTGGGTACTTCTAAAACCATCGCCCGGAGTATTCACGTATACCAATTGTAGTTTGGCCCCAAGGTTGTTTGCCAATTTTCTGGCATTTATAAACGCTTTCAAAAATTCCTTATCAAAGTTAGATGCGAAAACAATGGTATTCAATTCGAGATTGGAATCGTGATGCTTGATAACCATTACAGGAATATCGGAATGGCGTACCACCTTCTCCGTATTGGAACCTACGAACATCTCATGAATTCCAGAACTTCCGTGAGACCCCATTACGATGAGATCACAACCGAATTCTTTAGCAACACCGTTGATTTCCTGAAATTCTTTATAGTTCTGCACAGTTGTATGTACTGTCAAGCCTTTCAGTTCATCTCGATCTAAAAAATCTGTGAAGCGCTTTTCGGCCAATTTCATATAAAACATGGCTTCCATGACTTCATTGGAATCGTCTTTTGTAATTACCGCTTGAGACAATCCCATCATGTGCAACGCCACTATTTCGGCTCCGTGCTTTTTGGCCAATTGTGCAGCTATTTCCAGAGCATATTCAGAATGGTCTGAGAAATCTATGGGTACTAATATCTTTTTCATAATCGATCGTATTTTGTGAGTGGTTGATGTAAGGGATTTTCAATGGCCATTGCCGAAAGTAACTTCTTTTCTTTTTCGAAGTTGTTTGTCCAAATCGGAAATGGTTTCTTTTACCGCCAGTTCAAAGTTGTCCTCTTTGGAAGAAGCAAAAACTTTAGGTCCTGGAAGACTCAATTCCATGTCACATATTTTTTTGCCCGTATGATCCCCCTCTAATTTGAAGAAAACATCCGCATTGATTAACCAGCTATATTTAATTGCCAATTTCTGTAGTTTTTTTTCTGTGTATGCGCTGAGCGCTTCGCTGGTTGGCATTTTTACGAATTGAATGTTGATTGTCATAATATTTGGCTTTTTAAGTTCCTTTTAGTAAAGCTACCAACCTCCCCTAAATAAAAAAATGACTGCGGTCATGTGCTATTTTGGGAGTGATAGTCTTACAAGTTACGAAGGAAAAACCAAAAAGAAAAGCCGGAAGGAATCCGGCTTTTTCTACACTTAGGTTAGGTTCACTAGATGAACAATAAGTGGGTGCCATCTTCATTGGCACGATTGTAAAAATCACCAATGGTTAGTATACCATCCAATTCATCTATTAAGTCGCTTTTTTCCAAATGGAACATGTCAACGGCTAGTTTACAAGCCCAAAGTTTACATCCGGAGTCGCTAAGGATTTCCAAAAACTCACCTACAGGAGGCATGTCCAATTTTTCCATCTCTTTTTTCATCATGGTTGTTGCCAATGATTCGACACCAGGCAAACCGCCCAACATTGTAGGAATGTGCATCGCAGGGTTACCTACGGTAGCCACTTTCAAGTGTTCCAATTTTTTCTTTTGGATAGCTTCCAATCCGAAAAATGTGAAAAATATTTCAGCATCGATACCTTCCATACGCGCTCCATTGGCCATAACGAAAGCTGCATACGCATTTTCGATGGTTCCTTTGGAAAGGATGAATAGCATCTTTTTAACTTTTGTATCGCTCATGATCTATTGTTTTAGTTTATCAACGTATTAGATACAGCTTTTTGGTTTTGGAATCCCAGCAATAAGGGTAGACAATTTCAATGGTCCTCCAGGAAATAATGCGTAGAACTCTTTAATATCCAAAACACCACTTTTCTTAATCCCTCTTACGGAAAGAGCTTCCCCCTTTTTATACTGATCTTGAAGGTATTTAATTACCTCCATGTGACGATCGGTTAAGGTAATTCCATGTTCTTCTGCTAAAGCTTTGGCTACATCTTCATTCCAATCATTGAAGTCCTCTAGATAGCCTTCTTGATTAACATTCAATTCTAAAGTTCCGATATTTTTTTTCATGATCTTGGTTTTTATCAGTTTACAGTTTCAAAATTTTTTCCTTTGGTACTCATGGTCGCCGATACAAATGGGATAGGTCTTCCTTTTAATAGCATGTTCCAATATACCCATCGGAAGGCTAATTTACCCATATGGTTGAATCGACTTTCTTTTAATAATTTCAATGGTCCCACGCCAGGAATTGGGAAGGTTCCATCAACTGGTTCGTGATCGTAGTTGAAATCGATCAACAACGCTTTTCCTCCACCGGTTTCAATAAAACAGTTGGCATGTCCGTCGAATTCATCCTTCAATTCTTGCCCATTGATATAGCGTAAGATATTGTCGGTTAGAATTTCGGCTTCGAAGTGGGCAACAGAACCCGCTTTAGAGGCGGGTACATTGGTAGCATCGCCTATCACGAAAATATTTTCGTGTTCCAGTGATTGTAAGGTTCCTTTATGTGTAGGAACGAAGTTAAGATCGTCCCCCATTCCGGAACGCTCGATTACCTCATCTCCCATGTTTGTTGGAACAGTTACCAATAAATCATATTCTACTTCACGATCGGCATAGTCTACAATCTTATTGTTTTCCCAATCTACTTTTTCTATGTTGAAATCGATGACTTCTTTAATATTCTTCTCTTCCAATAAGTAGTGAAGTGCTTTTGTCGCTCTCGGTTTGGTAAAGGCCCCACCTAAAGGAGTAACGAAAGTAATGTCTACTTTATCGCGCATCCCTTTGTTTTTGAAATAAGAATCGGCCAAGAAAGCAAATTCAAGAGGGGCTACAGGACATTTTATTGGCATTTCGGTAAAATGAATGACCAATTTTCCACCTTCCCAAGTACGCAACTTGTCACTTAAGGCCTTTGCTCCTTCATAGGTATAGAAATCAAAAACAGATTTATGCCATTCAGGACTCAACATGCCTTCTACTTCTTCTGGAGCAATTCTTGAACCTGTAGCAACAATCAAAAGGTCATAATCAAGGGTTTGATCTCCCTCCAATACCACTTTATTTTCTTCAGGTTTTATAATTTCTATTTTTTTCTGGATATAGTTGGCGCCTTTAGGAAGGTACTTGGTTCCATCTTTTTTTACCATATCCGGTGTGTAAATATCGAATGGTAAGAATAGGAATCCAGGTTGATAATAATGAACTTTGTGCTGGTCTACAATGGTCATGTTCCAATCCTTTGGCAATTTATGAACTAAGTGATTGGCCATCATGGTTCCAGCAGTTCCGGCTCCGAGTATGACAAGGTTTTTCATAATTGTATCATTCTTTTGTAAAAGCTTCAATAGGTTTTTCCCATTGACGGTGTAAAATTAAAAGGGTTAGCCAGTAAAAATTATGACCAATGTCATATGCCTACTTTGCGCTGAACCACTGAATTCTACTATGACCAATGTCATAATTTCTGAAGCATTCCATAGATAGTTTTGTAACCAAAGTAACGAAACTTCACTAGGGTACGTTGGTTAATTAGTAATCCCAGAAGTTCAAAACCAATTCATTATGAAAAAATTATTTCAATCATTGATGTTCTTTGCTACTGTTGGTTTATTCGCCCAAGCCGGGCATGTTATGCAAGGTGTTGGGGCGATAAATATGTCTATGGGGGGTGCTGCGACTGGTCAGCCTTTAGACATATCGGGCGCCATTCAATGGAACCCAGCAGCACTTTCGAAATTTGACGAAAACCTACTCAAATTGGACGTAGGTGCATTTTTCTCTTCACCAGAATTAAGCTCTACTGTACCACTGTTTGATGAAATGGGAATGCCAACTGGACAATTCTTCAGTGGCACCACTAAAGATGATCGCGGTGTTTCTCCAATGCCAGCCATTGCTATGGTTTGGGGTAAAAGTGAAAGCAAATCTACTTGGGGGATTTCAGCCTTTGGTATTTCCGGGTTTGGGGTCACCTTCCCAGAAAATGCAATGAACCCTATTAACAATCCACAGGAAAACGGAGGATTCGGCCGCGTGGAATCCGACTATGGAATTTTTCAATTTGGTTTATCATGGGCATACGATCTTGGTGGTGGACTTTCCGTAGCGATACAGCCAAACTTTAACTACGCAACATTGGAATTACAACCCAACCCTTCTGCCGATCCAACTTTGGCTGGCTATCCCACCTCAGACAAAGCGTCAACCACAGGATTCGGTGCGCAGGTTGCCATATTCTATGATGGAGGGAACGGATTTAGTTTTGGTCTTTCCTATAAATCAAAACAGAATTTCAAAGAGTTTGAATTCGACAACACCTATCTTGACGGATCAACAGGAAACAGTAAATTGGATATGGATTACCCAGCTATTTACTCTGCCGGTATAGGATATACCATCGGTGACTGGGATTTGGCATTCGACTTCCGATTGGTGGATTATGAAAACACTGCTGGTTTTGACGAAGTAGGATGGAATCCTACCGGATCTGTAAAAGGTTTTGGATGGAAAAACATCAATATCCTTTCTACCGGGGTTCAATACCGTGGATTAGACAAATTGCCATTACGCGTGGGATATACCTATAGCTCAAATCCTATAGATGAAGACGTAGCTTTCTTTAATATTCCAGCAACCGCGATTATCGCCCATGCTTTCCAATTTGGTTTGAGCTATGAAATTAGCGATCGCCTACAAGTGGATGGTGTTTTCCACTACGGAATGAGCGACGGAGCTACAGCAGGGCCAATGTACAACCCAATGCTAATAGAAAATTATCCTCCTTATGGTACATTCCCTGGAAGTGAAGTGTCTTACGATATGACCACTTCTATGGTGATGGTAGGAGTAAGTTATTCCTTAAGTGGTTCGAACAAAGAAGCGAACTAACGAGAGTGCCAACCATTCTTTTGAGCCAGGTCTTAGGACCTGGCTTTTTTTTGTGTTTTCGAGATAATTAATGAGCGAATTATTGGCGAATTCAAAGTACTAGCCTTCATCAAAAATCGCAGATCGACACTTTCATAAAATGACCGCCGTCATAATCCTAGAATTACTTCCTGAGTACCTTTGATATCCATCCCAAAACCCAACTAACATGAAAGATCAGACCTCAAAGGACAGAAGTCATTTGATGGATGTTTTATGGTCCATTCAAAAGAAAAAAGGGTGTATTCAACACGACGACATTACCAAAATTGCACAAGAATTTAACATGTCCCGGATGGAATTGGAAGGTGTGGCTACCTTCTACCATTTCTATCACAGAACTCCCTCCGGGCGGTATGTAATCTACCTCAATGATTCCATAGTTGCCGAGTATAATGGTCGACCCGAAATCCTCAAGGCCTTCGAGGAGGCCTTGGGTATTAAACTGGGCTCCATTACCCCAGATGGAAAATTTGGATTGTTTAAAACAGCTTGTATTGGATTGAGTGACCAGGAACCTTCCTGCCTCATCAATTTCAAACCCTTTACCCGGCTCACCCCAGAAAAGGTTTATCGCATCATCGACGAGCTGAAGGCAGGAAGAAAAACATTGGACATTTGTGATATTCCAGAAACTAACATTCGATACACGCCTTCGCCAGAACGGACCGTTTTTTTTAAACCCTATAAAACGTATTCTTCACTCGAGTATCTGAATCAATATTCTCCAGAGGAAATGCTGGAATTGATCAAACGTTCGAAGTTAACAGGAAGGGGCGGTGCCTTTTTCCCAACCGGAATGAAATGGGAATATTGCAGAAACAACCCAGGAGATCCCAAATACCTAATTTGCAATGCGGATGAAGGAGAACCTGGAACCTTCAAAGATCGGGTGTTGTTACAAGAGCACCCCGAACTACTTATAGAGGGAATGATACTTGCCGCTTATACTATTGGAGCGAGTGAGGGAGCGATTTATCTCAGAGCCGAGTATACGTATCTGCGGGATCGGCTCGAGAAATTACTTCAAAACTATCGGGACAAAGGTTATCTGGGTGAAAGGATAAATGCTCAGAACGAATTTTCATTCGACATATATCTACATATGGGAGCAGGAGCCTATGTCTGTGGGGAGGAAACCGCACTTATCCATTCCATGGAAGGCAAACGGGGTGAACCCAGTACCAAAGAATATTTTCCTGTAGAGCACGGATTTAATGGTAAGCCCACCGTGGTGAATAATGTGGAAACACTTTGCGCTGTGCCCAGAATCCTTGAAATGGGTATCGATAATTATCTTGCCTTAGGCACTAAAAATACTCCTGGAACCAAGTTATTGAGTGTTTCCGGTGATTGTGAACGACCTGGCCTGTACGAAATCGAATGGGGTATGAAACTGAAAGAGTTCCTTAAACTCATCGGAAATGAAGATCCCTATTTTATACTTTTCAATGGGTATGCAGGGGAAATGCTTTCCCATGCCGACTTTGAGCGAGGTATCTGTGGGGAAAACCTATTAGCGGATCATGTTCAATTCGATTTTGAGGATCCTACCGAATATGCCAAAAAAATGGCGGGTATCGGACTTCGATCTGGAGGTTCGGTTATGATTTTTAATCATGAACGGAACATGCTTGAAGTTTTAAAAAATATTGCCGATTTCTTCGTAGCTGAATCCTGTGGAATTTGTGTACCCTGCAGGACGGGAAATTTTCTTCTTAACAAGAAAATCAACAAGATCTTCCTTGGCCATGGTGAAAAGAAAGACCTGCAAGACATTATCGAATGGAGTAAGATTATCAAACTCACCAGTCGTTGTGGACTCGGAAAAATGTCCTCCACGGCTCTGAACAGTGCCATTCTAAAGTTTCCGGAAGTATTCGACAAACATCTTTCGGAAAATACCGATGTCAACAAGGCATTTGCCCTTGAGACTGCTACCCTAGAGTACAATCAACTGATCGAAGAAATGCATTCGGATTATGAATAAGCTAGTCAACTTAACCATCGACGGCAAAACGATAACTGCAGAAGCCGGAAAAAACCTCGTAGATGTTGCCAAGCAAAATGGCATTTATATCCCAACCCTATGCTATTTCAAGCAGTTGAACCCTTTGGGAACCTGTCGTATCTGCACCGTAAAAGTGAATGGTAGGGATACGACTGGATGCACCGTTAAGGTCGCAGAAGGCATGAATATTGAAGTGAATACCCCCGAGCTTTTGGATAACCGTAAAGCAATTATCGAGATGCTCTATGCGGAAGGAAACCACTTCTGTCCTTCCTGTGAGAAGAGTGGTAATTGTGATATGCAAAATCTTGGGTACGAGATGGGAATCACTGTTACACGCTATCCCCATGTGTTTACCGACAAGATAGTCGATTTCAATCCCAAGCGCATGGTGATGGAGTCCAATCGATGCATTCTTTGCAAACGCTGTGTTGAAGAGATTAAAACCCATGATGGTAATCACGTTTTTGCCTTTGTAAAACGTGGAGTAAAAACCAGGGTACAAATCGACTACGTGGAAGAAGCCAAACTAACAGAAGCCGAAGCCTTACATGCAATGAATATCTGCCCCGTAGGTGCTATTTTGGTAAAGGGAATGATACACAAGGAACCTTTCGGAGAAGGTAAATATGATCTCCATGGGAAGGAGATCGCCCCTATCATAAAAAAAGAACCTATTTTGCGTCATGACAATGGTAAGTTTATTGTAGCAACCACCTCATTGGCCGGTTGTTTCGGATGTCATATGTCACTATTGGACATAGATACAGATCTTATT
>CAZOSF010000016.1:33668-35766 GCA_964582415.1 uncultured Alteromonas sp. | reverse complement strand
CATGGGATAAGGATTGCAGGATAGCGCCATTCCAAGCGGTGGCATTCATCATGAGCAGTGCAAAAAGCACCATTCCGAGGTGACTTACCGATGAATAGGCATTGATGTATTTCAAATCGGTTTGACGAATGGCTGCGAAAGCTCCATAAATCACTCCGAAGGCAGAAAGTATAATAAATAAAGTAGACCAATGTAGGGCTCCAACGGGCATAAGATACATAGCCACTCTAAAGACACCATATCCGCCTAGTTTCATCAACACCCCTGCGTGCAACATTGAAACCGCCGTGGGCGCAGAGGCGTGACCATCCGGAGACCAGGTATGGAATGGGAACAGGGCTCCGATTACCGCAAAACCAATAAACACTAAGGGGAAAAATATTTTTTGGATCTCCTGAGGAATATTCGATTGAGCGATTTCCAAGATATTAAAGGTCAAAGGACCACCCCCAGCATTCGAATTAAAATATACGCCGAGTATACCCACCAAGAGTACTGCTGAAGCCCCCATTAACATTAGGGTCAGTTTCATAGCTGAAAACTCCTTGGGTCCAGAGCCCCAAATTCCTATTAAAAGATACATAGGAATCACCGCAATCTCGAAAAAGACGAACATGGTAAATAAGTCTATCGAAATAAAAAAGCCATAAACCCCTGTGGATAGTATGATCAAGGAAATGAAAAATTCCTTTGGAAGGTCTTTGATTTTCCAAGAGATAAAAACTCCAGCCAAAACTACAATAGCCGTTAACGTAATCAGTGCTACAGAAATTCCATCTACCCCAATGTTGTAATGGATATTGAAAGGTTTGAACCAGACCATATCCCTTGTGAACACCATTATATCCGTATTCACGGAACGCTCCTTCATGTAAGCGAATATTAGGTTAATGGCCATTCCCAGTTGAACAAAACTTCCTATCATGGAGATTGTTCTTGCCTGTTTTAGGTTTTTGCTGAAAACCAAAACCAGGACGGTTAGCAGTGGGATTACAATAAATAAAGAAAGAATATCCATATCAATCTTTTAAAGGGTCCATAGATAAATCAACAGTATGGCCAGAAGCACTGCACCTACCACAAAGCCGTAGGCATAGTCCTGCACCCTACCCGATTGCAAGCCTTTTATTTTACTCGAGGTCCAGACGGTACTGTTCCCAATACCCACCATCGTTCCATCCACAAATCGCCTGTCGAATCTTGCAAACCTATGGGCAACTTGGTTGAACAAAATCTTTTTGGTCACAAATAAATAGACTTCATCTATATAAAATTTTCGAAAAGCCCATTTGTAAAAAACACCAAATCGCTGGGCGTAACGATCGGGCAATTCGTTGGTTTTTTTATAGAATAGCCAAGCCAAGAAAATGCCAAGCAAGGCAACTAGACTAGCAATGGCGGCCAAGGAATAGTGCAAATGGGTTTCGTAAGGTACTTTATCGGGGGCGACAAATTCACTAAACGGAATGAATCCAACAACGGCGCTCAACAATGCTAGAATGAGCAAAGGACCTGTCATACTACCAGGAGATTCATGGGGTTTCTTTTCATACTTTCGATCCTGTCCCCAGAAAATTCCAAAGTAAATTTTGAACACATAGAAAGCAGTCAATCCAGCAACAAACACACCGAGTATATAGAGCAATTGACTGTTTTCGTAAGCGGCTACCAAGATTTCATCCTTACTCCAAAAACCAGCCAAAGGGGGTACACCTGCAATGGCCAATGCGGCAATTAAAAAAGTGGCATTGGTAATGGGCATGTATTTTCGCAAACCACCCATATCTTGAAGGAAATTGGAATGTACTGCATGAATAACAGAACCCGCTCCCAAGAAAAGTAATGCTTTGAACATGGCATGGGTAAATAAGTGGAACATGGAGGCTGTATATCCAACGCCCTCATGCCCGCCATAACCAGAAACACCTAATGCCAACATCATATAGCCAATTTGCGACATGGTAGAATACGCCAACACCCTTTTTATATCGGTCTGGGTTATGGCAATTACGGCTGCAAATAGAGCAGAAAAGGCCCCTACATACGCTACGATTTGCAGAGCAAATCCGTCTTCAATAAAATGATACAATGGGAAAAG
>CAZOSF010000016.1:32156-33568 GCA_964582415.1 uncultured Alteromonas sp. | reverse complement strand
ACCGTGGACAAGGCCAAGCCGGCAACACCAACATATCCGGAAATACCCGGTTTGATACTGTTGTAGAAGAGCCCCAACAATAAGAATACCGCAAGGGGTATTAGGGGAATCGCAAGTACATAACTTAGGTCCATAACATTAGTGCTTCAAGGTTTCTATATCTTTCACCTCCACAGAACTTATCTGTCTGTATAGGCTAATTACGATAGACACGGCCAAGGCGGTTTCAGCCGCCGCAACAGCGATAATAAATATTCCGAATACAACTCCTTCCAATACATCCGGATAGAGGTACTTATTGATGACGACAAAATTCACCACGGCAGAATTCAACAACAATTCAATTGAAATGAGTATTGAAATCAAATTCTTACGGGTAATAAACCCATAGACCCCAATGAAAAACAAAATAGTGGTCACCGTGAGAAATTCATAAATGCTAACTCCTGCTATCATGGTTGGTCGGTATTTTGGTTCGACTTTGGTTTGCCTTTAGCGAGTATGATAGCGCCCACCATAACCGCTAACAAGAGAATACTGATTACTTCAAAAGGCAGCACAAATCCGCCTTCTCCAAAATTTAAAAGCTGTGCTCCAATTTCTTCTGTGGTGGTAGTAACGGATGTAGTAGCTACAGGAAAATCATGGTTATAAATTGTGTAGAGGAATACCCCAATCCCTACCAAACTTAATAGGGCTGTAGCGATTTGCTTTGGAAATTTTGCAATCTCCAATTCCATTTCGATATGGTGCACCAACAATACAGAGAAAATGATGAGCACCACAATCCCTCCTGCATAGACCGTGAGCTGTATGGCGGCTAGGAAATTGTAATCCACCATAAAATAGAAGCCAGCAATGCTACAGAGAACGAACAGGAGGTAAATGACCGACCGTAGCATTTTACGGCTCATTACCGACGCCAATGCGAATACGATGGCAATAACGGCAAGGATATAAAACAGGACTTTTTCCATCTTTTAATCTTCTATTCCAGCCCGTACTTTAGAGCCAGGTTTATTTAATACTCGGGTGAGTTGTGTCCTATCATAGACTGAATTCTCAAAATTCTGTCCCCAAACTATAGCATCGGTGGGGCAAGCATCAATACAGAGTCCACACATGGTGCACAAGCTAAGGTGATAAACGAAGGTGTCGATCTTCTTCTTCTTTTTGCCGGTTGTTTCATCGATACCCCGGTCCCACACGATTTCTATCGACCCATTCGGACAGGCCAACTCACACTTCTGACAGCCGGTGCAAGCATGTTCATTATTCTCGTCGTGTGGCATGATTACCTCTCCCCTAAAGCGATCGAACATCTTCAGGGTGTCACGGTTGTCCGGATATTGTTGGGTAATGGCCCCTTTTCGAGACCTTAAAAAATATCCTCCCGTCACCTTCATCCCGGT
>CAZOSF010000016.1:29597-32056 GCA_964582415.1 uncultured Alteromonas sp. | reverse complement strand
AAAAAAACGGTAGTGGCAATGGAAGCGATGATGAACATATTGATAAACTCGGCCAAAAAGAAATAGGCGAATTTCATCCCTGAGTATTCGGTATGGAACCCTGCCCCCAATTCCGATTCGGCTTCTACCATATCGAAAGGGGCTCGGTTGGTTTCTGCGGTACCGGAAATCATGTAAATCATAAAGGCGATAATGGCAGGCACATGCCCTTGAACGATTAGCCATCCGTCTTTTTGAACCTCAATGATTTCAGATAATTGCAAGGTTCCAGTGAGCACGATCATGGTAAGAAGGGATAATCCAACCGAGAGCTCATAGCTAATGGTTTGAACCCCACTTCGCATGGCTCCAATCAATGAAAACTTGTTATTGCTACTCCAGCCCCCGAGAAGGATTCCAATCACTCCCACCGAAGATACAGCGATGAGAAAGAAGATCCCTATGTTGATATCAAAAGCTTGGAATTGGCCTGAAAACGGAATGACGGCCATGGCCATCAGGGCAGAGATGATAACAAAGTAGGGCGCCAGGTTATACAAGAACTTATCGGCCTTCTCGGTACCTGTAAGCTCTTTCGATACCAATTTTAGGGCATCGGCCATGGTTTGAAGCAACCCTTGGGGTCCCACCCTATTGGGGCCGATTCGCAATTGAAACCAAGCAGCCACCCTTCTTTCGAGTAGCACCAAAAACAATCCCAAAACAGCAAATACACCTAAATAAATAATTGCGATAAGTGCCATTTCCAATATATCCCCAAAAGTGAAATTTGCACTGATGAAGAAGCCTTGATACAACCTTTCGATTAAGCTGGTTAATGTATTCATATCCTACATTTTATCGATCGATATCTGGAATCACTAAATCCAAAGTAGCCATAGTGGCAACCAAATCTCCAATTTTGCCCCCAACCGAAATATGGTTGAGTAAGGAAAGATTGGAAAATCCCGGTGATCTAAATTTCACACGGTATGGGTTTTTAGTTCCAGTACTTATAATATATACCCCCAATTCACCGCGGGCGGTTTCTACCTTTTGGTAAAATTCACCTTTCGGCAATTTGATTACGGCGTTAGTGGCTACCCTATGTTCACCTTCAGGAATCGTGTCGATAAGTTGTTCGATAATAGAAACCGATTCCCATAGTTCTTGAATACGCACTTTATACCGTGCAAATGTGTCTCCTGCAGTTTCCAGCGCCTCATTAAATTGAACACGGTCGTAGGCACTATAGGGGTGATGCTTGCGAACATCACAAGAATATCCTGAACCACGTCCCACAGGACCAGAAGCACCAAAGGATATAGCATCTTCTTTTGTAAGTATCCCAACCCCTTTCGTACGTTTTTGGAAAATCACATTTCCCGTAAGAAGTTCATCGTACTCTGGAATCTTTGTTTTGAAATGGGCAACGAAGGCTTTTACCCGATTTACAAAGTTGGGATGGATATCGTACATCAATCCACCGGGAACATTGTAATTCATGGTAAGGCGAGCTCCACAGGTTTCCTCCATGATATCATTGATCATTTCACGATCTCTAAAACCATAGAAGTAGGTGGTTAAAGCACCTAGGTCCATTCCCATTACACCCCACCACAGGGTATGAGAAGCAATACGTGTAAGTTCTCCAATGATGGTTCGAATGACCTTCACACGATCGGGCACTTCCAATTCCAAAGCCTTTTCTACCGCAAGACAAACCGCCTCGTTATTGATATTGGCAGATAGGTAATCCATTCGGTCGGTAAGGTGTACGATTTGCTGGTAACTATCCCGTTCACACATTTTCTCAATGGATCGGTGGATATAGCCCAAATCGGGTTCCACTTTCTTGATAATCTCACCGTCTATGGTAAGCAGTAATCGAAGGACGCCATGGGTAGCTGGGTGCTGTGGCCCCATGTTGATGAAGTATTCCTCCGATTTAAAGTTGTTCGTTTTGGTGATTGTTTCCATACCACCTTATTTAATGACCATATTAATTTCGTCTTCGTAATCCTTTCGGAGCGGGTATCCATCCCATTCATCTGTCATGAACAAACGTTTCATATTCGGATGGTTATTGAAGGTAATTCCGAAGAAATCATATACTTCCCGTTCGTGGAATTCGGCTGTGTGCCAGATATCCGAGACCGTATCGAACCGTGGATTTTCCCGATCCTCTGTACGTACACGAACCACTATGATATGGCGGTGAACAGTCGATTCTAAGTGGTATACCACTTCCAATGCAGGCAACCAATCCACCCCGGATAAGCAAAAGAGATAATCAAAATGCGTTTCAGGGGTTTCTTTTAATTTTCGCATCAGCTCGTGAAGCTGAGCTGGAGCCACCGTAACATTCAAAAACTCGGATCCTTCTTCTGAAAATTCCAAATCGGGAATCCAGCTAGCGATCAATTCCTGTAAGGCTGCATTTGTCATGGCGTTTCTTTATAAAATCCTTCATCAAATCC